>SVGK01000281.1 GCA_015056395.1 Clostridiales bacterium | reverse complement strand
CGTCGTTGTAGTACTGGGTGGCCAGCACGTAGCAGGCGTTCAGCTTGTCCTGGTCGACGGAACCGTCTTCCTTCCAGCAGTTGAAGGAGAAGCCGTTGCCGATCGCGGTGCCGATCTCGACGTTCTGCGGCACGCCCTTTTCCCTGGCCTCAGCGTCCTCCGGGAAGCGGAAGGTGCCGAAGTTCTGGTCGTACCATTCCTTGGAGTCGGTCATGACGGAACGGATCTGCCAGGAGCCGTGCAGCATCATCGCGCAGGTGTTGTTATACAGCAGCGCGCGGTCTTCGCCGTTGTCGGTGACCATGCTGTTGAAGCCCTCGTTGAAGTAGCCCTTCTGGACCCAATCCTGGATCTTCTGGCCGGCCCAGATGAAGGCCTCGGAGGTGAAGGAGCCGGTGCCTTCATAGGCGGCGTCGAACTCCTCGTTGCCGGAGTGGCGGGCGACCAGGTACATGTAGTACATGGAGCCGGTCCACTTGGAGCCGTTCGCCAGGGAGAAGGGCACATAGCCCGCCTCGATCAGCTTGTCGCAGACGGCCTCGAGCTCATCGATGGTGGTGGGGACTTCCACGCCGACCTCGGCGAAGATGGTCTTGTTGTAGAAGATGTCGCAGCCGGAGGTGCCGCCGAACGGGATGGCCAGGATCTTGCCGTCATAGGAAGCCTGGGCGACCGCAGCGTCGATGAAGTCCGGATGGTCGTAGGTGTTGTACAGCTCGGTGATGTCATTCACGAAGCCGGACTTGTAGTACTCGGCCATGGGGCCGCCGCCCCAGTGGATGTACATGTCGGGCGCCTGGTTGGCGCTCATCGCCACGACCAGCTGCTGCTTGTAGTTGTCGTTCTGCTGATGGACCTGGGTCACGTGGATGTTCGGGTAGTCAGCCATGAAGCGGTTGACGGCGTCTTCCTGGATGGACTTGGTGGGATCTTCGGTGGCGATGTCCCACAGCAGGATCTCCAGGGGCTCACTGGTCAGCTCGGGGATCTCGGCCAGCGCCACACTCGACAGCACCAGCATCACGGCCAGCATCAGAACCAGGATCTTCTTCATATTCTGCTTCCTCCTTAGAATTATTCCGACCGCGCAGGCGGTCAAAATGCACATTGTGAAAAGGAATCGTAGATACAGTAAATTCCTTAACATTAGGTATCATATCATAAATCACACAAAAAGTCCAGTGGAATTGAGAAATAAATCGTTCAAATCGCAAATATTATTAAGATATGGACCGATGGAAGCAAGAAATGAGAAAAAGAAAAGAGGACAGGGCGGATCGCCCTGCCCGGATACGCGCGCTGTCCGCCGTCAGAACTCGACGGTCTCCGGCGCCGCCGTGAACGAACTGAACGTCGCCACGGCGTGGGTGAAGTAAAGCATCTGCATGTTGCCGTCGTCGGGGGAGTACATGGCTTTGAGGCTGGGCATCTTCTCGAGTATGCTGACCTTCACGGCGCGGTCGTCGTCCTCGCACAGCTCGCCCGCGATGCGCAGCCACGTGCCGTTGTGGAACGCGCACACCTCGACTTTGGGGTTTGCCGCGATCTGCTTGGAGACCTCCTTGGCCCGGCCGGTCTGTATGTAGAGCCGGCCGTTTTCGAGCAGCGCCGTGCCGAAGGGGCGCACGCGGGGCTGGTCGCCCTCGACCGTGGCCAGGTAGTAGGTCTGCGCCTCGTTCAGGAACTGGTATACCTTCTGGATGCCTTCCATGGTGTTCCCTCCTTGATGTGTGGTCGTTAGAGTGTATATACCACGCTCACCCGACGAGCTTCCGTCCCAGCGCGAACGCCCGCCTGCGCTCCTCGGGGAACACGGCGTCGTGCCGGGCCTGCTTCGCCTCCGGGTCGAACATGGTCCACGGCCAGTCGGTCCTGCCGTAGTCCCTGAGCTGCAGCGTGTCGCCGCTCACGAACACCTCCGTGGGGCCCACGAAGCGGCTGAGCGTCTGCCTGTAGCCCTCCAGCAGCCCCGCGTACATCGTGTCCGGCGCGTTGCTGGTCATGATCAGCAGCACGGGGATCGGACGAGCGTTGCAGCACGGCGTCTCCAGGTTATAGGTCAGGTTCTGGAATATCAGCCTTTCGTACAGCGCGCGGAAAGACGCCGTCAGCTCGGACAGGTAGTTGGGCGAGCCTATGATCAGCCCGTCCGAGGCGCGTATGGCGTCCAGCACGGGCGTGAGCCCGTCGCGGACGATGCACGCGCCCTTGTTCTTCTCCCGCTTGCAGCCGAAGCAGGATATGCAGCCGGTGTACCTTTCCAGCCTGAACAGGTCGAAGCGCGTGATCTCCGCCCCCGCGGCCTTCGCGCCCTCGGCGGCCTCGGTGATCAGCGTGTCCGTGTTCCAGCCCTTGCGCGGCCCCGCGTTCACCGTGACGATATTCTTCATGGCGTCCGTCCCTCCGTTCATATCTCTCCGGGCGCTATGCCCAGGCGCGCGAGCGCCCTGATGAGGCCTTCATACGACGTGAACACTATGCCCGTGAAGCCCAGCGCACGCGCCACGTCGACGTTCTCCGGCGTGTCGTCCACGAAGGCGCACGCCGCGGGGTCGAGCCCGCAGTCCGCAAGCAGCAGCCTGTACACGTTCGGGTCGGGCTTCGTCATGCCCGCCCTGAACGACACGACGCCGCCGTCCATATAGGGCATGAAGGAAAGCGAGCTCCCGCATTCGTCATACGCCTTCTTCGAATAGTTCGAAAGGTACCAGACACCGTAGCCGGCGGCCTTGAGGCCCCTGACGAGCGGTATGGCGTAGTCGCGCGCGGTCAGCATGCCCGAGACGTTCGAATAGGCCTCGCGCAGCTCATCGGCGATGGCGGGATCAGCCTGCGCGAAGCCCCGGAGCGTCTCCTCCTCGGAGATCTCGCCGCGCTCGAACCGCCCCCAGTACTCTGTCAGCACCGAGGCCTTCACGATGCGGCGTATCATGGCCGCGTCGAAGCCCTTTTCCATCAGGAATTCCTTCAGTCTGAAGTCGGCCAGCACGCCGCCTATGTCGAATACGATGTCCGTGATCCGCATGGATATGCACTCCTTCGTGAGTCTGGAACCATTCTAACCGTTCTTTCGGATGGTGTCAATACGGCTTTATCCATTTTAACGATGCCCGCCCCATTGACTTGAGGTCCGCTCTGAGAATATAATGAAGAAAAACGGTCGCACCCCGGGAGGACGGGACATGAAGCTGCTTTTGAAGCTGAGCCGCGAGGCCATACGCTACAGGGGACTCTACGTGATCGCGATACTGGCCACGCTGGGCCTGACGGCGGTGAACCTGGCCGCGCCCAGGGTGCTGTCCGCCATGACGGGCGTGGTCGAGCGCGGCGTGGATGAACAGGGCCTTGCCCGCATAGGGCAGCTCACGGCGGCACTGGCCGCGCTGTACCTGCTCAGGGTGGCGTTCCGCTTCCTGAGCAACTATCTGGCGCACAAGGCGGCGTGGTACCTGGTGGGCGACCTGCGCACGAAGACCTACGACAAGCTCGAACGCATGCACATGGGCTTCTTCCACGACAAGCAGACAGGCGACCTGATGAGCCGCATCGTCAACGATACGCGCGACTTCGAGCTGCTCTACGCCCACATCATACCGGAGACCATCACCAATATCGTGACGTTCCTGGGCGTGCTGATCGTGCTGATGACGATAAACCTCCGCCTGGCGCT
>SVGK01000032.1 GCA_015056395.1 Clostridiales bacterium | reverse complement strand
CACGTCGCGGAGATGATGACCGCCTCGGGCGTGTCGTCGATGATCAGGTCCACGCCCGTCGCCGTCTCCAGCGTGCGGATGTTGCGGCCCTCGCGGCCTATGATGCGGCCCTTCATGTCGTCGTTGGGAAGCGCGACCACGGAGACCGTGGTCTCCGCCACGTGGTCGGCCGCGCACTTCTGTATCGCCAGCGCGATCAGACTGCGCGCCTTCTTGTCCGCCTCTTCCTTTGCGCGTCCCTCGATCTCGCGCACCATCACGGCCGCGTCGTGGTAAGCGTCCTTCTGTATGCGCTCGATCAGTATGTTCTTTGCCTCGTCCGAGGTCATCTGGGCGATGTGCTCCAGCTCGGATTGCTGCTGGTCGTGCATCTCCTTCGCCCGGTTCTCCAGGCGCTCGACCTCGCGGTACTTGTCGTTGAGGGCCTCCTCGCGGCTCTCCAGATTGTCCAGCTTCTTATCAAACGCCTCTTCGCGCTGACTGACCCTGCGCTCCAGGCGCGACACCTCGTTGCGGCGGTCCTTGATCTCCTTGTCCAGGTCGGACTTCAGCCTGATGACCTCTTCCTTGGCCTCAAGCAGGATCTCCTTCTTGCGTTCCTCCGCCTTGTGTGTCGCCTCCTCGACCAGATTCTTGGCCATTTCCTCGCTCTGGCCAAGCCTCTTTTCCATCGCGTTCTTGCGGTACATATAGCCGGCACCGCCGCCCAAAGCCAGCGCAATGAGTGCGGTCAGTATCACCGCAACTGCACTGCCCAATCCAACATCTCCTTTCTGTCTCTGAATGTATCCCGTTGTGCGGAAGTCGATTACGTTTCATCGAAGTCATGACACTTCGGTCAAGCGCTCAAGTGATGCCCAAATAGTTAAAACTCAGGTATCATACACATTTTAAAACATATGAACAAACTGTGTCAAGCGGAATTACGTTATCGTTTTAACGAACAATGGCTTTCTTTGTGCAAATTGTTGTTTCCAAATGCGACAGTATCTCTTTTTTTCGCATATCGCATGCTTCGCTTCTGCGCCGTAAAGACATAATATCCGTCCACACGGTCGATATGCGCGCCGCCGAACACGCTAATCAGCTTGTTGCGGTACCACTCGAGCCTCTTCGTCACCATAACCAGGCGGCCGCCCATTTTGAGCCTGTTGAAGCCCTTCTCGATGAAGGTCTTCGCCACGGAGAAATCCGACTGATAGGGCGGGTTCGAGAGTATCCAGTCAAAGCCGGCCCGGTCCACGCCCTCATAGGCGTTCCCGCGGCAGAAGTGCAGGCCCTCGATGCCGTTGCGCCCGGCGTTCTCTTCCGCGCACGAGACGGCCCTTTCGTCGATGTCCGTGAGCCACACGTTCGCCGCGCCGCAGCGCATCGCGGCGTACAGCCCCACAAGGCCTGAGCCGCAGCCCAGGTCAAGCACCGCCTCGCCCGGCTGAAGCGCGACGCACGACAGCATGGCCATGGTGCCCCTGTCCGTGCCGCGCGGCGAGAACAGACCGTCTTCTGACTTCAGTGTCAATGTGAACGTGTCGAAACCGACCGTGTATTCCATGTCATTCCCCTGTCTTCTTTGTAAAAACAGTTCCATTTCCATAAAAACCACGACGGACGGCACGCATCCAAGACAGATGCATGTCGTCCGTACTTTTACACATCTCAGACCTTGAAGTTCACGGCCGTGTCGCCCTGTTCGTTCGTGCCGAACTGATAGTCGTTGCCGGGCAGCACCGCGTTCAGCGCGATGCCCACCACCGCGCCGACGGCCAGTCCGGACAGGCTCACAGGGCCCAGTACGATCGCGCCGCTCGCGGAGAAGTTGATGCCCAGCGACAGGCCCATGATCAGCGCCGCGATGATGATGTTGCGGTTCTTCGTGAAGTCGACCTGGTTCTCGACGACGTTGCGCACGCCCACCGCGGAGATCATGCCGTAGAGTATCAGCGACACGCCGCCTATGGTCGCCGTGGGCATGGCCGCAACCAGCGCCTCGAACTTGGGGCAGAACGCGAACAGCACCGCAAGCACCGCGGCGATGCGTATCACGTTGGGGTCATACACCTTCGTGAGCGCCAGCACGCCCGTGTTCTCGCCGTAGGTCGTGTTCGCCGGCGCGCCGAACAGCGCCGCAAGGCTCGTGGCCATGCCGTCGCCCAGCAGCGTGCGGTGCAGGCCGGGATCCATGACGAAGTTCTCGCCCACGGTCGAAGATATGGCGCACACGTCGCCCACGTGCTCGATCATGGTCGCAAGGGATATGGGCAGCATGATCACGATGGCGCTGACGAGCTTGCCGCCGTCACAGCCGCGGAACAGCGAGAACACGGTGTTGCCGAAGCTGATCGGGAAGCCGATCCACGCCGCCTCGTTCGCCGCCGTGAAGTCCACCTGCCCGCAGAGCGCGGCGACCAGATAGGAGCCCACGACGCCCAGCAGTATCGGTATGATCTTGATCATGCCCTTGCCCCATATGTTCGCGGCCACCACGATCACGATGGCCAAAAGCGCGATCCACCAGTTCGCCTCGCAGTTGTTGATGGCGGAGGAAGCAAGGCACAGGCCTATGCAGATGATGACCGGGCCCGTGACGATGGGCGGGAAGAAGCGCATGACGCGCCTGGCGCCGAACGCGCGCACGAAGGCAGAGAGCACCGCGTACATGATGCCCGCGCAGGCGACGCCCACGCCGGCGTAGGGGATCCAGTTGATCGCCTCGGTGTCGTTGAACATCGCCGCCACGGCTGCGTAGCCGCCTATGAACGCAAACGACGAGCCCAGGAACGCGGGCACCTTGCCCTTTGTCAGCAGGTGGAACAGCAGCGTGCCCAGTCCCGCAAACAGCAGCGTGGTCGAGACCGGCAGTCCTGTCAGCACGGGCACCAGCACGGTCGCGCCGAACATAGCGAACATGTGCTGGAAGCCCAGCAGCAGCATCCTCGGGACGCCCAGCGTCCTCGCGTCACGTATACCCTTGTCTCCCATAGGTCTACCCCTCCAATTCAGATCGTCTTATCGCACAGCCAGACGTTCGTCTCGCCATCGATGTCGCCTATGCTCACGCGAACGAATTCGCTGTGAGATGTAGGAATGTTCTTGCCGACGAAGTCCGCGCGTATCGGCAGCTCGCGGTGGCCGCGGTCGACCAGCACGGCAAGCTGTATGCGCTCCGGCCGGCCCATGTCCATCACCGCCTCCATCGCGGCGCGCGCCGTGCGGCCGGTGTAGAGCACGTCGTCCACCAGCACGACCGTGCGCCCCTCGACCTCGAAGGACACGTCTGCCTCCCTGAGGCGCGGTTCCTTCGTCACCGGCGTCAGATCGTCGCGGTAGAACGTTATGTCCACGGCGCCTACCGGAAGCCGCGTGCCCTCCACGCTGGAGATCGCGTCGGCCAGCATATGCGCGATGGGTTCGCCGCGGCTTCGAATGCCGATCAGCACCACGCCGTCCACGCCCTTGTTGCGCTCGATCACCTCGTGCGCCATGCGCGTGAGCGAACGGCGCATCTGTGCCTCGTCCATCAGCATGTTCTTCCTGTGCATCGGCCTTCTCCCCCGTCTCCTGCATATGGGCGGAACGATAGAAGAAAACGCCCCCGCCGACAAGGCAGGGGCATGCTTTATGACATGTGTCCGGGCACGTTCCGTCGCCTTGTCGACCTCACGGGATCGACTTCAAGGTTCCAGCCAAATATGGATTATAGGCGCGAACGTGTCGGAATGATAGCAGCGAAGGGTTAATTTTGATTTCATTTATGTGTCAGCGTCAGCCGAGCGAGTGGATATGCTCGATGAACGCCCCGGGATCCTCCGCGCCGAAGCAGGCCGTGCCCGCAACCAGCAGCGACGCGCCCTTTTCGCTGAGCAGCGCGGCGTTTTGCATATTGACGCCGCCGTCCACCTCGATGATGGCGTCGCGGCCGTAGCTGTCCAGCAGCGCGCGCACGTCGGCGATCTTCTGTATGCAGCCCGGCAGCATCTTCTGTCCGCCGAAGCCCGGGTTGATCGTCATCACGAGCACGAGGTCGAACTCGCCCATGAGGTAACGCAGGTCGTCCGGCGCGGTGTGCGGATTGAGCGCGATGCCCGCAAGGCAGCCCGCGTCGCGTATCATGTGCAGACAGCGGTCCAGGTGCTTTGTCGCCTCCTGGTGCACGGTGATGATGGAGGCCCCGGCCTTCGCGAAGGCGTCGATGAACTGCTCCGGGCGCTCGATCATCAGATGCACGTCCAGCGGCAGCGGGCCCTTGCGCGCCGCGGCCATCAGCGGGAAGCCGAAGGATATGTTCGGCACGAACTGCCCATCCATCACGTCGAAGTGCAGATAGTCCGCGCCGGCCTCCGCCATGCGTCCGATCTCATGCTCCAAATGCAAAAAATCCGCGGCCAACAGAGAAGGAGCCACCTTAGTCATAACGATCCCTCCATTCCTGACGCAGCTGTGACAATATCTCGCGATAGCGCGCGTGCCTTCCGGCGTCTATCGCGCCGCCTGCCACGGCGTCCAGCACCTCGCAGCGCGGTTCCCTGTCGTGGTAGCACGGCGCAAAGAAGCACTTTCCCTCATAGGGAGCGAACTCCGGCCAACTGTCCTTGAGCTCGACCGGGTCGAACACGTCCGTCTCGAGCAGGCTGAACCCCGGCGTGTCGAGCACCATGCCGCCGCCCTGCACGGGGACCAGCTCGCAGCGGCGCGTCGTGTTCTTCCCGCGCTCGATCTTCTGCGAAAGGCCGCCCGTCTCCATGGTCAGGCCGTACAGTCCGTTGATCAGCGTGGACTTGCCCGCGCCGGATTGTCCCGCAAGCGCGTGTACCTTGCCGCGGAGGCGCTCCTTCAGTGCGATGAGCGAATGCGGCTCGAGCGCGCTCACGGCGATGGGGTCGACGTCCGCGCCCGCATACTGCGAAAGGATCTCCTCCGCGCGCGCTGTATCGAGATCCGCTTTGTTCACGACGAGCTGCACGGCGATGCCGCTTCGACGCGCCGTCATAATGAGCCTGTCGCACAGCATGAGATCCGGGTCCGGCGTCGCCGCCGCGACCACGATCACGATCACGTCGATGTTGCTCACGGGCGGGCGCGTGAGCTCGTTCCTGCGCGGCTCGATCGAGAGTATCCAGCCGTGCTCGTCGTCGTTTCCCGGCGTGACGTCCACGATGTCTCCCACCTTGGGCTTCAGCCGTTCGCGGCGGAGCTTGCCCTGGGCGCGCACCGTCTGCACGTTTCCGTCGCCGTCCAGCGCGTAATAGAAGCCGCCGACGCCCCGCGTCAGTATGCCCCGCAAACCTCTTCCCCCTATTCAAACAGAAGCTTCGTCGTCTCCATGAGAACGCCGTTCATGCGCACCGTCACCGTGTGCTCGCCGAAATCCGCGCTCTGCAGCGTGATCAGCGCCATGCCCCTGGGCAGCGTGCCCTGGTAGGCCTTGATCGTATCGCCCGCGGGCGTCTTCAGCTCGATCTCGACATTCAGGTTCTCCAGCGGTATCATCAGCTCGAACGGGGCGCGCGGCCTGTAGAGCTCCTCGCCCCGCGCACTGACCGTCAGGTCGATCGCACTGCCCACAAGCACGCCGACACCGGTCGGTACGCTCTGGTCGATCACAATGCCGGAGGCCGTATCCGGCGTCTCTTCCTCGTTCACCGTGCCGTTGGCCAGGCCCTCCGCTTCGATCAGCGCCTGCGCGCCCTCGACCGTGAGGCCCGTCAGGTCCGGCATGGTCACCACGCGGCCCGACACCGTAAGGACTACGGTCTGTTCCTTGTTCTGGTAGCCCGGCTCCAGCGACTGGGCCAGAACAGTGCCCGGTCCGCTCTCGTCCGAGAGCACATACTCGACCTGGGCCGTGCCACCTGCTTCTTCGATGGAGGCGACGGCCGCGTTCTCCTGCGCGCCGGCGTAGTTGTCAAGGTAGTACCACTGGCTGCCCATGCTCACGTACAGCCTGACGGTCGAGTCCGCGTCGATGCGCGTGCCGCCCTCCAGCGACTGGCTGACCACGTAGCCCGACGGGTACTGCTCGTTGTAGATCTCTTCGATCTCGACGCGCAGGCCCGTCTCCTGCATCGTGGAAGCGGCCTCGTCCTCATGCGCGCCGACCACATACGGTACCGTGACCCTGCCGTAACGGCCTATGATGTACCAGCCGGCCAGCACCAGAAGCCCCAGTATCGCCACGATCACCGCCATGCACACGAAGCGCCTGAAGAACCCGCGCTCCTCGCCCTTGCCTCCCCTGTCGTCCCCCTGTCCGTCCTGCGCGTCCTTGGGATAGCGCACGAAGCCGCCCTTGGGATTCTGGTCCGCGCGGCGCAGGTCGGCCGCCATCTCCGCCGCCGTCTGGTAGCGCTGCGCCGGATCCTTGGCCATGGCGCGCATGACGACCTCGTCCAACGCCTTCGTGACCTTCAAGTCGTACTCGAGCATGGACTTCGGCTGCTCGTTGATGTGCTTCATGGCGATGGCGACATCCGTGTCGCCGTCGAACGGCACGCAGCCCGTCAGCATCTCATAGAGCACCACGCCCACGGAGTACAGGTCGCTCTTCTCGTCCGCCTGGTCGCCCCTGGCCTGTTCCGGCGAGAAGTAGTGCACGCTGCCCAGCGCCACCAGCTGCCCGTCCGCCTGCAGATGCGTCGTCTGCGAGGACTTGAGCCTTGCGATGCCGAAGTCCGCGACCTTGACGATGCCGTGCTTGTCGACCAGTATGTTCTGCGGCTTGATGTCGCGGTGCACGATGCCGTTCCGGTGCGCGTGGTCCACCGCGGCCAGTATGCGTATCGCCATAGGTATGGCCCGCCGCGGCTCGATGGGACCCTTCTCGCGGATCATGTCCTTGAGCGTGCTGCCGTCCACATACTCCATCACGATGTAGCGCAGATCCCCGTCGATGCCGACGTCGAGCATGTTGACGATGTTCTCGTGCGAGACCTTGCTCGCCGCCTCGGCCTCGCGGCTGAAGCGCGACACGAACTCCTCGTCCTTTTCATACTCCGGGCGCAGCACCTTGATCGCGACGGTCTGCCGCTTGATCCTGTCCCGGCCGCGGTACACGATGGCCATTCCGCCGGAACCCACGCGTTCATCCACGATGTAGCGGCCGGAGAGTACCCGTCCGATCATTGGGCGTCCTCCTCAAAGGTCACATACATCGCCGTGATGTTGTCGGGGCCGCCGTTTTTGAGCGCCTTGTCGATCAGCGCGTCCAGCCGCGCCTCCCACGTGCCCTCCATGAGCGTCACGGCCAGCATCTCCTCGTCCGTGACCTGGCCGCTCAGGCCGTCCGTGCACATCAGGAACACGTCGCCCGGGCGCAGCACCTGCGGGTAGAGGTCGATCTCGAGCGCCCAGCCCGTGCCCAGCGCGCGGGTGATGTAGTTGCGCTTGGGGTGCACGCGCGCCTCCTCCGGCGTGATGAGGCCCGAGCGCACCATCTCCTCCACCAGCGAATGGTCGTTCGTCACGCGATCTATGTGTCCGTCGCGTATGCGGTAGGCACGGCTGTCGCCGACGTGCGCGATATAGGCCGTGCCTTCCTTGACGCAAAGCGCCGTGAACGTCGTGCCCATGCCGTACTTGCCGGCGTCCTTGCACGCTTCGGAGAACACGGCTTCGTTCGCGAAGCGGACGGCCCTGCGTATGGAGTAGGCGTCGCCCAGACCCGTGCGCATCTTCTCCGCAAAGGTCTTTACGGCAAGCTGGCTCGCGACCTCGCCTGCGTTGTGGCCGCCCATGCCATCGGCCACCGCACAGAAGACCTCGTCTCCCTGCGGGACATAGAAGCTGTCCTCGTTGATCGGCCTGAGCAGGCCGATATCCGATCGCGCATAGACCTTCATGGGAACTCCTCCTTGGCCGGCGGCCGCATGCTATTTCGCCCCGCCGATCACTTTTCTGCGCAGCTGACCGCAGGCGCCGTCGATGTCGGCGCCCATCTCGCGGCGCACCGTCGCGGATACGGACCGCTGTCCGAGCCTCTTCAGGAACGCGTCCACCGCCCTGCGGTCGGGCGCGTGCAGCGAACGCTCCTTCACATCGTTCAACGGGATCAGGTTGACGTGGCACTGCAGCCCGCGCAGCAGCCCCGCCAGTTCGTCGGCGCATTCCAGCGAATCGTTCACGCCCTTTATCAGCGCATATTCGAACACCACGCGCCTGCCCGTGTTCTCGACATAGTCGCGGCAGGCGGCGATCAGCTGATCGATGGGATAGGCGTTGGCCACGGGCATGATCTGCCGCCGTATCGCGTCGTTGGGCGCATGCAGCGAGACCGACAGCGTCACCGGCAGCCCTTCCCGCGCCAGCGCGTGCATGCGCGGCACGAGCCCGCACGTGCTCAGCGATATGTTCCTCAGCGATATGTTGAGGCCCTCCGGCGCGTTGACCAGGCGCAGGAACTTTATGACGTTGTCGTAGTTGTCGAGAGGCTCGCCGCTTCCCATCAGCACGATGTTGTGCACGCGCCGCGAAGCATCCTTCTCCCGGATATACCTGTTCACACAGACGACCTGACCCAGGATCTCTCCGGGCGTCAGGTCGCGCACGCGTCCGTCCAGCGTCGAAGCGCAGAAGGCGCAGCCCATGCGGCAGCCCACCTGCGTGGAAACGCACAGCGTATCGCCGTGGTGGTAGCGCATGATCACGCCTTCGATGATGTTGCCGTCCTCGAGCGCATAGAGGAACTTCTCCGTCTCGTCGATCTTCGAGGGGAACACTTCCATGATGCGCACTGGATCCGCCACGGCGATCTCGTTCATACTGGCGCGCAGCTTGGCCGACAGGTTCGTCATCTCGTCGATCGATGCGCCGCGCGCCAGCCATTCGGCGATCTGCTTTGCGCGGAACGCGCTCTCGCCCAGGTCCTCCTTGACGAAGCTGAGCAGTTCATCCTGCGAAAGGGACAATAGCTGTATCCGCGCCATCAGGCCCTCCTTCTGCGCATGCGCGCGATGAAAAAGCCCTCGACGCCGTCGCGGCTGGGCAGAAGCCCGATCATGCCGTCCCTCAGGCGCGGCCTGAGCGGCTCGGGAAGCCACGTGTCGTCGCCGTCCGGCTCGAACGACGGATACTTTTCGAGGAAGGCGCGCACCTGCGCCTCGTTCTCCTCGGGCAGTATCGTGCAGGTCGAATACACCAGCAGGCCTCCCACGCAGACGCACTTCGAGGCGTTTTCAAGTATCGCCGCCTGTACGGGCAGCAGCCCCTCGATCTCTTCGTCGGTGATGTTGAAGCGTATGTCGGGCTTTTCCGCCATGACGCCCAATCCCGAACACGGCGCGTCGACCAGCACCGCGTCCATGCTCATTTCGAGCGAAGGCGCAGGCTTCGACGCGTCGCGCACGGCCGGGCGCACGTTGTCGAGGCCCAGCCGCCTGGCCTGCGCGCGTATCAGCTCCACGCGGTGCGGGTAGATGTCCCAGGCGTGCACGCGTCCCGTGTTCTGCATGCGTTCCGCCATGAGGCACGTCTTTCCGCCCGGCGCGGCGCAGGCGTCCAGCACCTGCATGCCCGGCCTGACATCTGCGGCCAGCGCACAGAGCATGGAGCCCTCGCTCTGCACCGAGAAGATCCCCTTCTGGAAGCCGGGAAGCGCCGAAGGGTCGCCCAGGCCTGTGGCGTTGAGCGCGTCCGGCACGACGCCCCGTTTGACGGCGACGCCGTCCTGCGCAAGCATCGCCTCGAGCGACGCCGCATCCGTCCTGAGCAGATTGGGGCGCACCGTCACGGTGCGCTCCACGGGCGTGTAGGACAGTATCTCGCTCGCCATGTCCGCGCCGTAGGCGTCGATCACGCGCCTGACGGCCGGTTCGGCGACGGAACACGCGATCGAGAGCGCCTTCACGGGGTCCTCGTCCGCGTCCGGCAGGGCCAGCGTGCCCGCGTCGCGCGCGCGTATCAGGCTGCGCAGCACCGCGTTGACCAGCTTGTCGAGGTTCTGGCGGTGGCGCACACGCACCTGCTTCACCGCCTCGTCCACCGCCGCGTGGTCGGGCACGCGGTCCATGTAGAGTATCTGTGCCGCCGCGATGCGCAGTATGTCCCAGGTCATGGGATCCGGGCGGCTCTCGACCAGGCCGTCCAGATGCCAGTCGATCTGTATCAGCTTTTCAAGGCACGTATAGAACAGGTTCGCGGCCAGCCGCCTGTCGTCCGGCTTGAGGCGCGCAAAGCCGAGCGCGCGGCTCAGCGCCTGCGCCGCATAGGCCTTGTCCTTCGTCACCGCCATCACGGCGTTGAGCGCGGCGTCGCGGGGCGACAGGACCGGCCGCGGCCCGGGCCGTCGGGGCGCGTCGCGCCTGACGGTGCGGTCCATCTTCTTTCCTTGCATATTACTATCCTCTCAGCGGTCGGTCACGGCGTGCCGAGCATTGTGCCCACGGGTATCGCCTTTCCCTGAAGGCATGCCTTCGCCGCCATGCGCCTGCCGCCGGGCAGCTGTATCTCGACCAGTTCCACCGCGCCGTCCCGGCAGGCGACGATCAGGCCGCCTTTGGGGTCCGACACGAGAACCTCGCCCGGCGCGCCCTTGCCGCCGTCGGGCATCGGCCTGACCATGAACACCTTGAGCCTGCCCAGCGGAGACTCCGTATACGTGCCCGGCCACGGGTCGAGGCCGCGCACGCGCCTGTCCAGCTCCGTCGCCGTCAGCGCGAAATCAAGCACGCCCATGTCTCGCGTGAGCATGGGCTCATATGTCGCGCTGTCCGCATCTTGCGCGACGGGCGTCAGCGCACCCTCCAATATGTCGTCGAGCTTTTCGGCAAGCAGCTTTGCGCCCATCAGCGAAAGCCGCTGTGCCAGCTGTCCCGCCGTCTCCCCGGCGTCGATAGGCGTCTCGGCAGACGCGAACATGGGCCCCGTGTCGAGCCCGCGCTCCGTCTGCATGATGGTTATGCCCGTTTTCTCGTCGCCCATCAGTATCGCCTGATTGATCGGCGCGGAACCGCGGTGCCTCGGCAGCAGCGAGGCGTGCACGTTGATCACGCCCTTCTTCGGGATATCCAGCAGCTCTTGCGTGAGTATCTGCCCGAACGCCGCCGTCACGGCGATGTCCGGCGCGAGCGCGGCCAGCTGCGCGACGCCCTCCGGGCAGCGGATCTTTTCGAACTGGAACACCGGTATGCCGAGCGCCTCCGCGCGCGCCTTCACCGGGCAGGGCGCGAGCTTATGGCCGCGCCCGACCGGCCTGTCCGGCTGGGCGAACGCGCCGACCACTTCGTGCCCGGACGACGCGAGCGCTTCAAGTGAGGGCACGGCGAACTCCGGCGTGCCCATGAATACGATACGCGCCATGTTATTCCTCTTTGGCCTCCGTCTCCTGATCCGTCACGTCCTCGATCATCTTGTCGGTGTACACCACGCCGTCCAGATGGTCGACCTCGTGGCATATGCACACCGCCAGCAGACCCTTTGCCTCGAGCCTGAACGACTGGCCGTTGCGGTCCTGCGCGACGACCACGATGCGCTCCGGGCGCTCCACCGTGCCGCGCCGGCCGGGCACGGACAGGCAGCCCTCCGGCCCCACGACGCTGCCCTCGCTTTCGACGATCACGGGGTTGACCAGCTCGATCAGCCCGTGCTCGTCCTCCACGTCGATCACGGCCACGCGCTTCAGTATGCCCACCTGCGGCGCAGCCAGGCCGACGCCCTGCGCCTCGTACATGGTCTCCGCCATGTCGGAAAGCAGCGTGTGCAGCCTCCTGTCGAACTTCTCGACCACCCGGGCGTGCTTTCTGAGTATATCATCCTCGCCCAGTACAACGATCTTCCGAATTGCCATGTTGTTCCCCTTCCCCTCTCTCAAAACAGGTTCGTCGGATTGACCTCGAGTTCTGCCCGCACGCCCTCCGGCGCGCGCTCCGCAAGTGCCTGCATCTCCTTCGTCACGGTCTCCGTGTCGCCCTTGAAGTACATCTTGAGGAAGACCTGCCAGCGCGTCAGGCCCCTCAAGAGCTTGATGGGCGCCTCGAGCGCGCGCATCTGTATGACGTCGGGCCGCTGATCGTGTGTGTCGAGAAAGCCGTTGAGTTCCTGTTCCGCTTGCTCTGCCGCGTTCCTGCATGCCATGGGGTCGCGGCTCGAGTATACGATGCGCGCGATCACCGTGAACGGCGGATAGAGCGCCTTGCGGCGGTAGGCGCTCTCCATGCCGTAAAACGCCCTGTAGTCCTGCTTTGCCGAAAGCTGTATGCTGTAGTGGTCCGGGTCGTAGGTCTGCACGATCACGCGCCCGGGTTCGTCGGCGCGCCCGGCGCGGCCCGCCACCTGCGTGATCAGCTGGAACGTGCGCTCGCTCGCGCGATAATCGGGCAGGTTCAGCGTCATGTCCGCCGCGATCACGCCCACCAGCGTCACGTGCGGGAAGTCGTGGCCCTTGGCGATCATCTGCGTGCCGATCAGCACGTTGCATTCGCCGGAGCGAAAGCGCGCAAGCAGCGCCTCGTGCGCGTCCTTCCCCTGCGTGGTATCCACGTCCATGCGCACCGTGCGCGCGTCGGGAAAGAGCCTTCGGACCTCCTCCTCGACCTTCTGCGTGCCCGCGCCGAAGTACTTGATGTAGCGGCTGCCGCATTCCGGGCACGTCTTTGGCGGCGCCATCTCCCGGCCGCAATAGTGGCAGACCAGCCTGTCGGTATCCCTGTGATAGGTCATGGACACGTCGCACTGGCTGCACTTGACCACTTTGCCGCACGCGCGGCACGAAACGAACGTCGCGTAACCGCGCCTGTTCAGAAAGAGTATCGCCTGCCGCCCTTCCGAGAGCGTCCGGGCAAGCGCCTCCCGGAGCTTTGCCGAGAATATCGTCTGGTTGCCCCGCTGGAACTCCACACGCATGTCGACCAGCTCGACCGGCGGCAGCGGCCGGCCGCGCACGCGCCCGCGCATCTCGAGCAGGTGCAGCCTGTTCTCCGGCCGCACGCCCGGCATCGCGCGCATATAGGTCGAGAGCGAAGGCGTCGCGCTGCCAAGTATCAGCACGGCCTTATGCGCCTCCGCGCGGCGCCACGCGACCTCGCGCGCATCGTAGCGCGGCCGCCTGTCGGACTGATAGGTGCTCTCGTGCTCCTCGTCTACTACGATCACGCCGATGTCCTCAAGCGGCGCGAACACCGCGCTGCGCGCGCCGATCACCACGCGCGCCTCGCCCGTGCGTATGCGCCGCCACTCGTCGTACCGCTCGCCCGCGGAGAGACCGGAGTGCAGCACCGCCGCGTCGCCGCCGAAGCGCGCGTGGAACCAGCTGACCATCTGCGGCGTGAGCGCGATCTCGGGCACCAGCACGATGGCGGAGCGCCCGCGCGCGAGCGCCTCGCGTATCACGCGTATGTAGACCTCGGTCTTGCCGCTGCCCGTCACGCCGTGCAGCAGAAAGCGGCCACCCGCGTCCATGGCGCCAAGCAGCGTGTCGAGCGCGCGCCGCTGGTCGGGCATGAGCTCCGGATCCGCGCTGTCGGCCGCCACGCGCAGGCTCGCGGGCGTGCGCCTGACCTCCTCCCTGACAATCTCGACCAGGCCCTTGTCCACCAGCGCCTTGAGCGGCGCCTTGGGGAGCGCGGGGCATTCGAGGTCGCCCTTGAGCAGCGCCTTGACCAACGCGCACTGCGCCTTCGCGCGCGCGTTCCCGGCGATGAAGGCTTCGACCTCCGCCTCCGTCATCCTCAGGTGCGCCATGCGCACCGTGCGCTCGTGCACGCGGTCGCCGCGCATCTGCGAGGGTATCATGAGCCTCAATGCATCCACGAGGTTGCACAGGTAGCGCTCGTGCATCCACTTCGCAAGCGAGATCAGCTCCGGCAATATCACCGGATAGTCGCGCACCGCGTTCAACACAGGCTTCACCTTGTCCGAAGGGATGCCCGGCTCGTCCTTCAAGGCTATGATGAAGCCCTCCAGCGTGCGGTTCCCGAAGGGCACGGCGACCTGCCAGCCGACGTCCGCCGCCATCTCATCGGGCACTGAATAGGTGAACACACGGTCGACCGCCTCCGCGGACAGGTCGACGATGATCTCCGCGTAGCGCATCAGCGCGCTCCCCAGAGCGAGAGCACGGTATCGAGTATCAGGTCCGCCGCCTCGCGCTTGGTCATGATGGGATACTCCGTCATATCGTCGCGTGTGATCAGCGTCACGATGTTGGTATCCGTGCCGAAGCCCGCGCCCGCCTTCGTCACGTCGTTCGCGACGATCAGGTCGGCGTTCTTTCTGTCGAGCTTGCCCCGCGCGTTCTCGATCAGGTCGTTGGTCTCCGCGGCGAACGCGACCAGCACCTGGCCCGGACGCTTGCTCTCGCCCAGGCGCGCGGCGATGTCCGTGGTCGGCACGAGCTTCAGGACCATCTCGTCGCCCGTCTTCTTGATCTTCTGCTTCGCCGTGACCTCTGGCGTGAAGTCGGCCGGAGCCGCCGCCTGTATCACCGCGTCGGCCTCGGCGGCGCGATCGGTCACCTCTTTGCACAGCTCACCGGAGCTCTCGATGGCCACGCGCGCCACCCCCGCGGGGCAGTCGAGCGCCGTGGGGCCGGAGACCAGCGTGACCGACGCGCCGCGCGCCGCGGCGGCCTCGGCGATGGCATAGCCCATCTTGCCCGTGGAGCGGTTCGTGATGTAGCGCACGGGGTCAATGCGCTCGACCGTGGGTCCCGCCGTGACGAGTATGCTCCTGCCCGCTAAATCCTGCTTCTTTGAAAAGAGCGCCTCGAGCGCGGTCACGATCTCGGAAGGCTCGGACATGCGGCCTATGTCTTCGTCGCCGCACGCCAGATGCCCGCGCGCGGGTCCGACGAAGCGGACGCCCCGCGCCTTCAAAACGGCCGCGTTCGCCTGCGTGGCGGCGTTTTTCCACATCGCTGTGTTCATGGCCGGGGCGAGCATCACGGGCGCGGTCATCGCAAGGTACGTGGTGGAGAGCAGGTCGTCCGCTATGCCGCAGGCGAATTTCGCAATCACGTTCGCCGTCGCGGGCGCGACCAGCATGCAGTCCGCCCACTTGGCCAGCGCCACGTGTTCGATCTCGAACTTCCTGTCGAACTGGTCCGTATACGCCCTCTCGCCGGACAGCGTCTCGAACGAGAGCGGCGCGACGAATTCACAGGCGTTCTTCGTCATGACCACGCGCACCTGGGCCCCCTGCTTCTTCAGGCGGCTGACCAGATCGCAAGCCTTGTAGGCGGCGATGCCGCCGCTCACGCCCAAAACGATGTGCTTATCCCTGAGCATCGAACGTTCCTTTCAAATGACAAATAGCTGCTAGCGGTCGCTGGCAGCTGGCGATACGGCGTTCTTCCCGTCAGACCTCCGGAAGCGTCTCCGCTTCGCGGGAGTAGGTGATGAGTCCGCGGTTGATCTCGTCTATGGCGATGGACAGCGGCTTGGTCTCCTTGCTGTCGATCAGCGGCATCTTGCCGCCGACCAGCTCGCGCGCACGCTTGGCGGCCTCGACCGCAAGCGTGTAGCGGCAGTCGACCTTTTCGAGAAGTTCGCCGATGGGCGGGTCGATCATCATGGTGGTGTTCCTCCTTTGGTTCAGCGGTTCAGGCTCTGGTTGAGCGCGTCCAGGAATTCGATGCTGCTCTGGCGCTCGAGCCTTCGTGTGGAAATGATATCATACACCTGTTCAGAGGCGATCTGAAGCGCGTCGGGCACTTCAGACCAGTCGTAGTGAACGATGATGTAGTCGTAATGATAGGCGGTCGCGACCTCCCTTGCGACGTTGCCCAGGCGCACGCGGATCGATTCCTCGGTCTCCGTGCCGCGGTCGCGCAGCCGCTTTTCGAGGTTCTCGCGGCTGGGCGGGCACACGAATATGCTCGTGGCCTCGGGATCCTGCCGCATCACCTGCAGGCAGCCCTGCACGTCGATCTCGAGTATCAGGTCCCTGCCCTGCTCGAGCCCGTCGCGCACGGCGGATCTGAGCGTGCCGTAGCGATGCTGGTGGACGTTCGCCCACTCGTAGAACGCGCCTTCGGCGACCAGCTGGTCGAACCGTTCGTCGGTGACGAAGTGATAGCTCACGCCGTCCACCTCGCCGGGCCGGGGCGCGCGCGTGGTGCAGGATACGCTCAGGCCCACATCCTCGTGGTTTTTGAGCACTGTCTTGACGATTTCGGACTTACCGACGCCCGCCGGGCCGGATATGACATAGAGTCTGCCGTGTCTTGCCATGGTCCACCGCCTGCTTTCGTTCGATTATTCGACATTCTGCAGCTGCTCGCGCAGCTTCTCGATCTCCGCCTTCATGTCCACCGCGAGCTTCGTGATGGGCACGTCCTGCGACT
>SVGK01000031.1 GCA_015056395.1 Clostridiales bacterium | reverse complement strand
CGTTGTGCCTGGTCCTTCGATTATGCCCTCTCTGTCGTGCGTAATTTCGCTCTCGGTTCGTAAGCGATTGCCCTGGATGCTTGTCGCGCCGGGGGCCAGTATGGAGAAGTTGAAGTCCTTGCCTATGTAGTATGGGCCGTCCTCCAGCGTGATCGTGACCGTGTCTGCCGAGGGTTCGGCAACTGTGAAATCGCGCATCGTGTAGGAGCTGACCCATCCGGCCTCGCCGAAGGCGCATATCTCCGCGGTGTAGGTCCTGCCGGGCGTCAGCGTGCTCGTCAGCAGGGACACCGTGCCGGGCCGGCAGCCTATGCGGTACATATCCTCCCAGGTCTCCGAGTCATGGATCACGGCGTCATAGCCTGCGACATGGTCCAGGCCGGAGAACGTCACGGGCAGCACGCTGCCCTGCGTGACGCTGGCCGGTACGCTCATGTCGACCTCGGGCAGGCGTCCCAGAGCGGTCACGCTGACGGTCAGCGGTTCGCTCGGCACGGTCCAGCTGTGCGCATCCCAATCGTCGTTTTCCCAGTCGAAGCCTTCGTCATAGCTGAGCATGATCTGCAGGGCGTAGGTCCCGGGCTCGCCAAACTGCCGGTCGATCACACAGGAATCCGTCATCCACCAGTCGTTCCAGTGGTCCGGGCTGCCGTCGCCGCCCCAGTCGGTGGAGTCGCGCCAGCGCAGCGCCGTGGCGCCGGGCGCGTCGACGATGAAGTTGGCGGTCTCCTCGACGAGCACGGCGCTCTTTTCAAGCGTGAAGCTGTAGTCGACGCTGCCGGGTGCGCTCTGCACGGCGAAGGGGTGCTGCGCGTCGTCGCTTGCGGTGTAGTCCGTTCCGTATGCCTTCACATCCAGCCGGTACATGCGGCCATCCTGGAAATAACTGGAAGGAACCGTGTATGTACCGGGGCCGTCGATCTGCTCGTCCAGTACGTAGGGCTCTCCCTCGCCGATGGGCCAGACCCACGCGCTGTACCATTCCGCATGCTCGACGGCTTCGAAGGAGAATGTGAAGTCCGCGCCCGGCGCGATGCTGGACGGCGCGGCGATGCCCGCAGGGCCCAGCTTATCGACGCCGACGACCAGCACGGTCTGTCGGCTCTCATATTCCAGGCCGGACTCGTCCCAGGCCTTCGCCACGATCTCGTATTCGCCGTCGTCCCACGGGGCGGTGAGGTCCACGTAGCATTCCTCGCCGTCGAAGACCTCGGGGTATTCGCCCTCGTTTTCGAACTGCCAGCTCCAGCCTATGGCCGTGCGTACCATGCCCGGGGCATAGAAGCCCGCGCGCCTTTCCACGTTCGGCCCGTATTCGTTCGCGCCCGTGTCGAGATAGAGGCTGTCGGGACCGTCGAGGTAGACGACCCTGAAGCCGTCCTTCTGCGCGTATTCGCTGATCTTGCTGCCGCTGTTGCAGTAGATGACGGGCGCGGATCCGGCGAATGTGTTCACGGAGGGATCGTCGTTGGTGCGCCAATAGGAATAGACATTGTTCGGGAATATGACCCTTATCGTGCCGCAATCCGCGAAGGCGTTGGTCCCAAGAGAGGATTTGATCGTCTCGGGTATCGCTATCCATTCGAGCGCGGTACAGGCTTTGAAAGTATTAAGATTCACGTATTTGAGCGTGGAAGGCAACGCGATGTATCGCAGACCCGAGCATCCGCTGAATGCGCTGTTGCCGATGCTGGTGACGCCCTCCGGGACATACACATTTTGCAGGCCGGTACAGTTTTCAAACATGCCTTCGGTGACATTGGTCAAACCCTCGGACAGCGTGAGGTCATGTAAGGAAGTACAATCGGAGAATACGTATGATCCCAGGGTGGTGACGGTCCCGGGGAGATACGCCGTTTCCAGCGATGTGCAGCCGGAGAAGGCATAATGACCGATCCGGGCAACGCTGTCGGGGACATATACGCTTTCAAGCGAGGTACAGCCATGGAACGCATAGTCGCCGATGACCGTCACGTCGTCGGGGATGCCGATGCTTTTGATGGCTTCGCAATTCTCGAATGTGTTCGCGGAGATATAGGTCACGCCGCCTGGTATCGTGATGCGGGGCAGCGACCTGCAGTCCCTGAAGGCGGCGATGCCTATGCTCGTCACGGTAGAGGGGATGGAAAAGCCCGTCAGGCTCTCACAGCCGTCAAAAGCGCCCACGCCGATCTGAACAGGGCTTCCGCCGTATTCGACCGTCTTCAGCGCGCTGCAGCCCTTGAACATGTTGTCGCCTATGCCGCCTTTGGGGCAACGCTGTCAACTTAAGACGATCCCGTGCCGTTTATGCGGTTACATTTGCAGATCATGTGATCCGTAGCGGCGGCTATCAGCCGCCATTCCCGCTGGACGACGTATACCTATGATTTGTTATGTCCTTGTTCAAAGTTGACAGCGTTGGCCTTTGGGGGAGAGGTGCGCGTATTCAAGCGAGGTGCAGTTTTGATATGTGCCGTTGCTCTTCGAGGTCGCGGGTATCGTGATCGACGTAAGCGATGTGCAGTTGTCGAAGGCGCCACCCTGAACATACGTGAAATACTTGCTGCCCACGATCTCGACGCTCGTGAGCGACGAGCAGTCCTTGAATGCGTCGGTCCCGATCCCCCAGACGGGGCCGCCGTCGATATAGCCCGGTATCACCGCCTCGGTGATGCCCGGGAGATAGCCCGTGATGATCCAGCCGTCGATGTATCCGTGGCTGCCGTCTTCATCTTCCCAGTAGCCGTCCCAGTAATCATACCCGACCCCGCCGGCGGTGTAATGATCGCTGGCCAGCGCCGTGGTGCAGGTGAGCATCATGAGCATCATCCCCATGAGCAGCATGATCGTTCTCTTCATGTCACGTACCTCCCTTTGCATGTATATGTGTATGACCTTCATTTATCGGTACAATATAGATGATTCAGTATAACACCTTCGACGAAGGCATGCAATAAGGTAAAGGGGATATTGAAAAAGTCTTCTATTGGGACACAGGAACGGATAAGAACGATGAAAAGGCGTTCGATACCCGTGGTGAGGAATGTCGACATTCGTGTTATGTGGATACGAGGGAAACGCGGGCGCACCAAGGCGCGCCCCTACGGCGCGATCCGAAGGTATTGTGGACAAAGCCCCGCGGGGACGCCATCCGTGGCGTCCGCCCGTTCGCCGCTCCCGAATGGCACATGTCCTTCGGCGTGGAATTCACCGCCCACCGTAGGGACGCGGCATGCCGCGTCCGCGCCGTCCGCTCGGCATGGCGGGGACGTGGGGGACGTGGCGGCCTGGAGGCCGCCGCTACGGGAGATACGTCGCACGCCCCACCGTAGGGACGCTATTCATGGCATCCGCCCGTTCGCCGCTCCCGAATGGCACATGTCCTTCGGCGTGGAATTCACCGCCCACCGTAGGGACGCGGCATGCCGCGTCCGTGCCGTCCGTTCGGCATGGCGGGGACGTGGGCACGTGGCGGCCTGGAGGCCGCCGCTACGGGAGGTGCCTCGCTCCCTTGAACGCGGTCCCATGCTCTTCGGCCATTGCGTATGTCACAGTTTTTGTGTCGCCGGTCGTCAGACGGTATTGATAACATTACATTTCCCTGCTATAATATTCGAGATTTCTGTTCCGCCACACCTGAGGCGAAACAAGGGAATACATCACAAGGAGGATATTCAAATGAAGACATTGACTCGACTCTTTGCCCTGATGACCGCTCTCACGCTCTGCCTGTGCGCGACCGCGGGCGCCGAGACCGTGCTGAAGCTCGGCACGACCGTCAACGAGCAGGACTCCTTCCAGGTCGCCGCCGAAAAGTTCGCTGAGCTGATCGAAGCGAACACCGAGGGCGCCTACAAGATCGAGATCTATCCCAACGGCACGCTCGGCGGCGAAGCCGAGATGCTCGACGACATGAGCATGGGCATGCTGGACATGGGCATCATCACCTCCGGCCCCTTCGTCAATTTTTCCGAGATGATGGGCGTGCTGGACATGCCGTTCCTGTTCGCCGGCAACGAAGAGGCCTACACGATACTGGACGGCGAGATCGGCCGTGAGCTGCTGGATACGCTGGAGAACGCCAACCTGAAGGGCCTGGCCTACGCCGAGCGCGGCTTCCGCAACATCTCCAACGCCACCAAGCCCGTCGCCTCCGCCGCGGACGTCGTCGACCTGAAGCTGCGCGTGATGGAGAACGAGGTCTACACCCGCACCTTCAACGCGCTGAACGTGAACACCGTCCCGATGGCCTGGGCCGACGCGCTGACCGCGCTGCAGCAGGGCACCATCGAGGGCCAGGAGAACCCGATCAACGTGTTCTTCTCCTATGGCCTGTGGGACTACAACCAGAATTACCTCACGCTGGACCGTCACAGCTATTCCACGGCCATCATCACGATGAGCCTGGACGCGTGGAACGCGCTTGATGAGGCGACTCAGCAGATCTTCCTCGACGCCGCGCAGCAGGCCGCCGAGTATGAGCGCCAGTGGGTGGCCGACCAGGAGGCCGACCAGCTGCAGGCCATCAAGGACCACGGCGTGACCGTCGAGGAGAACCCCGACGTCGAATCCTTCCGCAGCGCCGTTCAGGTGGTGTACGAGGCCTATCCGCAGTACGCCGACTACCTGTCCCGCATCCAGGAGGCCCTGGCCAAGTGATCCATTCCCGCGGCAGTAGGCGGGACGCAACGGCGGCATTCGGGAGAACGTTCCCGGTGCCGCCACATCGTATATAGAGAAACAGAGGTTTTGCTGTGATGAAGATTCTGAAGAAGATCAGCTACGGCATCGACAAGGTCTGCGCGGCGCTGGTAGTCGTCATGATCTCGATCATGCTGCTGGCCACGTCCGCGCAGATCATCTGGCGCGTCGGCAGCGGCGTGATCTCATGGATGCGGCCGCTGTCCTGGTCTGAGGAGCTGACGCGCTTCCTGCTGGTGTGGAGCACGTTCATAGGCGCCACCTGTGCCTACCGCCACGGCTCGAACATCGCCATAACGGCCGTGCAGGGCCTGCTGCCCGAAAGCGGACAGAAGGCCGCGCACGTGCTCGTGCACGTGATCTGCATGGTCGTGTTCGTCGCGGTGTTCATCTACGGGTTCCAGTTCTGCCAGCGTCAGGTGCGCACCACGGACGCGCTCCCGGTCAACCTTCCGATGAAGGTCATATACTCCTGCATACCCATCAGCATGGTCATACTCGCGTTCCACGCGCTGGTGATGGTGCTTGAGGAGATCACGGGCGATAAGGAGGCGGTGTGAGCATGGCATGGATACTGTTCGGCACGTTCATACTGCTGCTGGTCATCGGCGTGCCCATCGCCTTCTCGGTGGCGGCTGCCGCGGGCGTGGCGATGTTCGTGGGCGTAGGCCCTCAGCAGGGCATGAAGCTCATCAGCCGCATGTTCGAAAGCGCCAATTCGTTCTCGCTGATCGCCGTGCCGTTCTTCATACTCGCGGGAGATCTGCTGGCGAAGGGCAAGCTTTCGAAGGTGCTGGTCGAATTCTGCGAATCGTTCTTGGGCTGGGTGCGCGGCGGACTCAGCATCGTCTCGGTGCTGGCCGGCATGTTCTTCGCGGCGATCTCCGGCTCCGGCGCGGCCACCACGGCGGCCGTCGGCGCCACGCTGGTGCCCGAGCTGAAGAAGCGCGGCTACGAGGTGGATTCCGCCGCCGCGCTGGTCGCGGCCGCGGGGACGATAGGCGTCGTGATACCGCCCTCGGTGCCCATGGTGCTCTACGCCGTCATCTCGGGGCAGGTATCGGTCACCAATCTGTTCGCCCACGGCTTCGTGCCCGGCATCATCATGGGCGCGGTGCTGATCGCCATAGCGCTCGTGCAGGCCTACAGGCGCCACTACCCGAAGGGCGTCGCCTTCAACATGAAAAACGTGATGGGCACGTTCCTGAAGGCCATACCCGCGCTGCTGATGCCTGTGATCATACTGGTCGGCATATTCTCCGGCATATTCACGCCATCGGAGGCGGCCTGCGTGGCCGTCGTCTACGCGATACTGGTCTCGAAGCTGATCTACCGCGACCTGACCTGGAAGGACCTGTTCAGGATCATCGCGGGCTCCGGCCGTACGAGCGCGGTCATCATGATCATCATCGCGTGCTCCGGCCCGTTCGGCTGGGCGCTGGCGAACTGGCGCATACCGGAGGCCATATCCACCGCCGTGCTGAGCGTCTCAGAGAACAAGTACGTGATCATGAGCCTGATCTCCGTGATCATACTGATCGCGGGCGTGTTCATGGAGACCTCGTCGGCCATCATCATACTGACGCCCGTGTTCCTCCCTCTGGTGCGCATGCTGGGCGTCAGCGACCTGCACTTCGGCATACTGTTCGTGGTCGGCATCGCCATCGGCATGATCACGCCGCCGGTCGCCATCAACCTGTTCGTCGCGTCCGGCATCACGGGACTGCCCATCGAGAAGATCTCCAGATCCGTGGTACCGTACCTGATCGGCCTCATACTCGTGTTCCTGCTGATCGTGTTCGTACCGCTGCTGGTCCCCGGCCTGCTGTGACGACGGCATGGTCGGAAAAATGGGACAGCGGGAACCGTTCCCGCTGTCCCGTGAAACAACATGCCTTGTAGCTACTCAACGTTAGTGCCGGTAATGTCTATGCTTAAACCAGGCATAGAGAATAACGAAACTGGGATACCATCATTTCCTATAGAGGTATCTGCCAAGTTCAGTTTTGTCAGTGATGAAAGATTAGTTATACTATCAGGAAGAACATTGATTTGTGTTCCTTGCAAGCTTAGTGTTTGCAAGGAACTCAATGCACCAATACTATCCGGTAAAGAATCTAACTGAGTTTTACTGCAGTATAACTCAACAAGGTTCTCTAGGTTACCAATTGCTTCTGGCAGACTACGTATACGTGTGTTATTTAAATATAGTTTTTTAAGGCTCATTATTTTGCATATAGACTCGCTCAAAGAAGCCACATGAGTGTATTCAAGGTTTAATGTAGTTAAGTTGTCTAATGCAGCCACTGAATCTGGAAGTATACTGATACGCGTACCGCGAAGATCCAAATTGTTTAGATTAATTAGATTTCCAATTTCGGTAGGAAGAGTAAAAATGCCTAAATGCCTTAGTCTCAACTCTGTAAGGTTACTTAAGTCACCAATCCATGTTGGAATCGCTTGAAGGTTTCCAAACTCTAAAGCGATTTTGCGTAACGATGTCAAATTCTGCATGGAATCAGGAAGCTTTGAGAAGAGAAAATGCTCAGCAGAAAACACTTCAAGCTTTGTAAGCTTCCCGATTTCATCGGGGAGCTCCGTTGCAGTAAATGCGACATTAGATTCAAAGGGTCCCCATTGTTCATAGGCATTCATAAAGAAGTTTTTACCCATGCTACCAATCGAAAGTGATACAAGATTTCGTAACAGACCTATACCCTCGATGCTCCCGATTGTACTTCCTTCAGAACCATCAATCACAATTGATGTAACACTATCCAACTCTGATTGTGTAACTAGCGCGTCAATACTTCCTTTCCCCAATGCATTACGTACTATCTTTGCGAATGTTATATCGGGAAATAAGTCGCGAATAGCGGTGCCCTCATTGTCCGATTGCATAGCATCAGCATTATTCTGTGCTTGAATTTCTTGAATTGCAATCTCCTTTTTTGAAGAAACGATGCCAATTAAGTCAACTTGAACTTGCCTCAGTTCCTCCAGACTCATATTCTCAAAGAATACGGAATAATGCCCATCATGTGCTTTTAGTACTTTTTTTGTATCTTCGTGTATATCGATTTCTAATGCTTCAATCTGTGCATCTTTTTCAGCAATTGAATTATTAAGGGATTCAATCACCTCCTGCATTTTTGTGTTTTCTGTCTCCAATCCTTTGATTGTCGTATCCTTCTCATCTAATGATGAACTCAACAAGTCAATCTTGTTTGCACTGTCTGAGAGATCACTTGTCAATGATTGTATCTGTTCTGTCTTTTCTGTGACATCTTTATTCAATGATGTGATTTCACTATCTTTATTCGCAATACTCTCAGAAAGCGCATCGATATCTCCCGACATTGTTTCGACATCAGACTTTAGAGAAGAAATAGTACTTGTTCATCTTAGGAAAACACAGAACACAAATTACAAGAGCAATAATGGTTACCACAGTGATGATATCCGCTATTGTATTACGTTTCATCATACTACCTCCCGGATGATCCACAACATAGCACAATTCATTCTTGGTAATAGATCTCTACTTGTAATACCCGTTATACCCGTGTTGAAATACCATACATCTTCCTCATGATCATAGCAAACGATTACCTGTAGTACAAGATTTAGATTATTGCATAATGCTTCTCACTCCTTATTTCGTGCTCGGGCCCGTGCGGAAGACCAGCTCCTGGTTGGGCGTCGCGGAGACAGAGGCAAGGATGGTGTGCAGCAGGAACAGCGACGCGATCGCCAGCAGTATTGAAAGTCGAAGCTTCTTCATGGTCATCCTTCTTCTGAGCGCTTGCGCGGCCAGCGCGTGAAGACCGGATGGGCCGCCGCGGTACGGAGTCTCAGTTCTTGTCAAACCTGTCGAGCGGATATGGGTCGAACAGATCGCTGATCGTGTCGACCGTGACGCCGCCCTCGTCGAACGATACGCGTATCCCCGTGAACGAGGCCTTCCTGTAGGGCGGCCGCCGCCCGGGCAGCACGGGCCTCGAGCCGATCACGACCGGGAAGTTCGCGCCGTAGCGCATCCTGTCCGTGCCGGGGCGCACCGCCTCGACCGTGTGCGTGTGTCCGCTCAGCATCACGTCCAGATCCATCGCGTTGAGCAGGCGCGTCCACTCGGCGTAGGTCTCCCGCTCGATGTCGAACTTTGGCTCGTAATCGCCCATGGTCTGCGTGCAGAAGGGTATGTGGCACAGCGCGATGCGCGTCGTGATACCCTCTTCGGCGAACTCCTCTCCCGCCCGCCTTATGACGTCCCTTATGTACTTTGTCTCCTCAAGGCGCATGGCGTGGCAGTCCACGAGACCTCCGTACTCTGGGTCGTCGTCGGACTTGTCCTCGCCGCAGTCGAGCACGATGCCCCACACCGGCCCCAGCCGGAACGTGAAGAACATGTCGCCCTGCCGCGTGCCGACGAAGCCCGGCAGCTCCGTGGCGAAGCGGCCGCGCAGGTCGTGGTTGCCGCGCGCGAACACGACCGGCAGCTCGCCGTGCGTGAGTGCTCCCGCGATCTCGAATATGGACTCTATGTCCTCCGTGCGCTTGCTTTCCGCGGGGATGTCGCCGTTCAGGAAGAGCACGTCGAACGCGCCCGCGGCGCGCGCCGCGCGCACGGGCTCTTCGACCATGGAGTGCGTGTCCGCGAGCATCACCGCGCTGAACGGCCCCGCGGCCGGCAGCGGCCTGAAGCCGAACGCATGCCGTTCGACCGGGCCGAGTTCGGGAAAGTAGGGACGGCGCTCAGGCAGGCTGCGCAGGCAGACCTCGTAGCGGCGCGCCCTGTCGAGCGCCTCCATGGGCACCGTCACGCGGTGCAGCGCACCCTCGGAGCGCATCAGTCCGTTCGCGGAGTCGCGGTATGCTGCTCCGCCGCACTCCACCCATGCGATGCAGTTTTCCGCCGCGGCGAACACGATCTGGTATTCGCGCCCCACGGCATATACGGTGGGATCGTAACGCAGCATGCAGACGCCTCCTTCGGTCATTCCTTGATCGCGCCGACCATGACGCCCTTGACGAAGTACTTTTGCAGGAACGGGTAGACCACCAGGATCGGCACGGTCGCCACTACGATGATGCAGTACTTGACGATCTCCTTCGTCAGGTAGCGCGTGGCGCTGGAGCCGGTCTGTGAATTCAGGAAGCCCTCGTTTCCCGTGTCCAATATCAGCAGCTCGCGCAGGAACAGCTGCAGCGTGTACAGGTCGCGGCGCTTTTGCAGGAATATCATCGCGTTGTACCAGGCGCCCCACCAGCCCACCGCGTTGAACAGCGTGATGGTCGCAAGCGCCGCGCCGGACAGCGGCAGTATGATCCTGAACAGTATCACGCCGTCGCCCGCGCCGTCTATCGTGGCCGATTCGATCAGCGCGCGCGGTATGCCGTTGAAGCTCGTGCGCAGCACGATCACGTGGTACACGCTGACCAGGCCGGGGAACAGCACCGCCCAGATCGTGTTGTTGAGGCCCAGCGCGTTCACGCACAGATAGGTCGGTATCATGCCGCCGTTGAAATACATCGTGAACACAATGATGAACATCACCGGCTTTTTCAGCATGAAATCGTGATGGGAGAGTATGAACGCGGCCATTATGGTGACCGCCATGGCCATCGCCGTGCCCAGCACCACGTACATCAGCGTGTTCCTGTAGCCCATCCAGATGTTGCTCATCTTGAAAACCATCGAATATCCCTCGAACGAGAACCCGGCGGGGCGCAGCAGCAGCCCGCGCACGCGCGCGAATTCGAGAGGGTCGCTGAACGAGCAGAATACGACGTAGAGTATGGGGTACAGCGTGATCACGGCGAGCAGTACCATCAACACGTCGTTGCAGCGGAAGAATATCCTCTCGCCGCGCGAATAGCCGACCGCGCCGGCGCGTTCCTTTTTGCTTCGCATGTCCACACCCCCTTACCACAGGCCGCTGCCGGAGATGGAGTTGCTGATCTTGTTGGCCACGGTCAAAAGTATCAGGTTCACCAGCGAGTTGAAGAAGTTCACCGCCGCGGAATAGCTGTAGTCGTTCTCGACGAAGCCCTTCCTGTAGACGAATGTCGATATGATGTCCGAGGTCTCGTACGTCGCCTCCGACTGCAGCAGGAACGCCTTTTCCCAGCCGACGTTCATGAGCTGGCCGCAGGCCATGATCAGCATGATGACGATGGTCTCACGTATGCCCGGCAGCGTCACGTGCCACATCTGCTGGCCGCGGTTCGCGCCGTCGACCGTGGCCGCCTCATAGAGCTCCGGGTTGATGCCGGAGATGGCCGCGATGTATATGATGGAGTTCCAGCCGAAGCTCTGCCATATGCCGGAGACCACGAATATGGAGCGAAAGGCCTTCGGATCGCCGATCAGAGAGCCCTGGTGCCCGAAGACCGAATTGACGAACGTCGTGATGAAGCCCTCGCTGTTGGTGAACTGCGTGACCATGGCACAGACGACTACCGTGGTGATGAAGTGGGGCAGATACGTGATGGTCTGCACCGTGCGCTTGAAGGTCTGCCGCCTGATCTCGTTCAAGAGTATCGCGAACAGTATCGGTATCGGGAAGCCGAACACGAGGTTTGCAAAGCTTATGACCAGCGTGTTCCTGAGCAGCCTGAAGAAGTAGTAGTTGTTGAAGAAGCTCCTGAAATTCTTGAGACCGACGAACTTGCTTCCCAGTATGCCCTTGATGGGCTTGTAATTCTGGAAGGCGATGATGTTGCCGTACATCGGCCAATAGCAGAACAGTATGAAGTACGCCATGACGATAAGCAGCATCACGTACACCAGCGGATGCCTGCGTATATTGATGCCAAGGCGCTTTAGGAAGGGCTGCCTGTTGGGTTTGATCATGTCCATGCAGTCATCACCTCGGGAAGCGTTTCATTGAAATGAGTGCGGAGAGTTTGCCTCTCCGCACTCGGAGTCTGTAGCGACTACGTTGTCAGCGGGCCAGGTAGCGCGCGTAGGAGGCCTTGTAGACCTCGGTCAGGCGATCCAGGCCCAGCTTGTTCAGCTGCTCGACATAGGCGTCGAACTCGGCGTCGATGTCCGCGGTGCCGGTGACGAACTTGACCATCATCTCGTCACGGTAGGTCTCGATGTCGGTCTTGACCTCGGCGATGACCTCGGCCTCGTCCACGGTGAAGGACGCGCCATAGGGCCACATCAGGTCGTACTTGCACTGGTTGAGCAGCTCGACCGTCTGGGGCTGCACGCCGTAGCAGTACTTGGAGGTCATGATGTAGTTCAGGTCGGAGTCGGACTCGGTCTCGAACTCATACAGGCGGCAGCTCAGCTTCTCGTCGACGGAGGCGTTCTCGTCGTATTCGACGTCCGTGATCACCGGATAGCCCATGTCGTTCAGGTTGTAGCCTATGCCCTCGATGCCGTTGGACATCATGAATTCGATGTCGTCGTCATACAGCGCGTCCAGGAACGCCACGCACTGCTCCTTGACCTCTGAGGATTCGCAGATGTACTTCTGGAAGCACAGCTCCCTGTTGGTGATCATCACGCGGGGCAGCGGGTCGTCCGCGTTCAGCCTGGGCATCTGCGCAGCGACAAGCGCCTCTTCGGGGTGGTTGTCGACGTCCAGCACCATGTGGTAGTTCGCGGTGTACTTGTAGGTGTGGTCGACCACCGCGCCGCCTTCGTCGTTGGCCAGCATCGACCAGGTGTCCTCCTGCGTGTCCGTGGTGAAGTCGGGGTTGATCAGGCCTTCGGCGTACCAGGTGTGCACGTACTTGAGCATCTCCTTGTAGCCTTCGGTCGCCGGGCCGTACTCCACGCCGCCGTCCTCAGTCAGGTTGAAGTCGCGCGTGTCGACGTTGAACGCGCCGGAGAAGGCGTTGCGGCTGCGCCAGTAGCCGGACTTGTTGAGCAGCAGCGGGTACTTGACGCCCATCTCCTTGAACTTGCGCAGCATGTTCGTCCAGTCGTCCAGCGTGACGGGCACCTCAAGGCCGGCCTCGTCCAGCAGGTCCTTGCGGATCATCAGGCCCCACATGCAGGTCGTGCTCTCCTCGGAGCCGGAGACCTGCGCGCCCAGACCCACGTTGCGCCCTTCGTCGTCGACGGCCTGGCGCGCCATGTAGGGCTGCTCCATGACCTTCTCCCAATAGTGGGGCGTGGTCTCGGGGCCGACCAGCTCGGTGTAGTCCCAGATCAGGCCGTCGTCATAGGCCATGGCGACGCCGCCCTGATAGTGGTCCTTGACGTAGTCGTTCCATATGATGTCGGGGTAGTCGCCGGAGGCCAGCATGGTGGAGAAGCCCTCCGTCTCGCTGCCTACGGGCGGGTGAATGAACTCCAGGTCCACGTTGAGCATCTCTTCGAGCTTCTGTATGATCTTGAGCTCGCCGTAGGAGGTCGCGTACTCGGCCGTGTTCGAGTCGAACGGCATCCAGATGGTGATCGTGACGCCGCCCAGGTCGGGATAGCCGTTCTCGTCGCAGGGGAACAGCGTCGTGGCGGCCGGTTCGGCCAGGCCTGCGAACGTAAAGCAACCCGCGACGACCAGGGTCATGATGAGTGCAAGCATACGTTTCATGGTGAGTCCCTCCTTGTTAAATTTGCTGTCAGCATTATATAACAAAAGAAGGCAAAAGTCAATATGGGTTTAACGATTGTGGCAAAGACTGTGTGGGTGGCTCTTGCAGAAGGACGACCTCTACGAGTCTGCATATTTCCGCCAGTTCCACAGCAGGAACAGGGGCAGGGACAGCGTCCTGCATCCCTCGCATTCGGCTTCTCCGATGTTCTTCAGGGACGTCTTGATCCCGAATGACGGATGATAGCGCCTGCAGAACTCCTTATAGCTTTTTGCGCGCGTATTGTCTGCGGCCTTTACTTCGACCGGAACGATACGGCCATGCGATTCCAGCAGCAGGTCGACCTCGGCCGTGTTGCCTGACCGCCAAAAGCCGCACGTGATCCCCTGTGCGATCATCTCGTTCAGCGCATAGTTTTCGCTGAGAGAGCCTTTGAATCGCATATACAGGGGAGCCCCCGTCAGGATCGTTTCAGGGGATAGGCCCGCTCTGCATCTGAGCAGACCGATATCCGACAGATAGGCTTTGAAGTAAGTCATGTCCATGGAGCCGCTCAATGGTATCTCCGGCTTGTCCACCAGATACAGGGGATGGACCAGGCCGGCGTCGCGCAGCCAGAGCAGAGCGTCTTCAAGCTCTGCGGATCGCTTTCCCTCGCGCACATGTGAAAACATGAACTTGTTGTTTTCTTTGGCGAGCTGCACGGGGATAGAGTCCCATATCCAGCGGATCCTCTCGACTTCGCTCAACGGCGCGTGCTTGGCGAAGTCGTCGCGATAATCCCTGATGATCTCCATCTGTACTTCTTCGACGGCGCGATGATCATGCGTCTCGATCCACGCGGTCACGGCCTCCGGCATGCCGCCTACGATATAGTAATCCCGCAGTGATCGTTCCAATGGTATCGTGTGCAGCGCGGGGATGGGGCGGTCGACGGGCCAGTCCGATAGGAGGGTCATTCGATCCTCTTCACCGACGGCGCGCAGGAACTCCTGGAATGTCAGTGGGAACATCTGCAGCCGGTTCACTTTGCCGACAGGAAATGAGATCTGCTGATCTCGCAATGCGACGCCCAACAGGGAGCCCGCAGCGACGACGTGCAGGTCCGGTTTGTTTTCGCAGAAATACTTCAGTGAGGTGATGGCTCTTGGACACTCCTGGACCTCATCCAGTATCAGAAGCGTGGATCCGGGCCTTATGGACGTGTGATATTGCAGCGCGATCTCCCTGAGTATCCTCTCGACATCATAATCATAGTCAAAGATGGAAGAGAGTTTTTCACTTTCTTCAAAGTTGACGTATACCGTGCTTTCAAAGCAGGCTTCGCCGAAGGCCTTCAGCGTGTACGTCTTGCCGCACTGCCTAACGCCTGTCAAAAGCAGCGGTTTGCGTCTCCTGCTGTCCTTCCATTCCAGCAGCTTCGTCGTGATCGTTCTCTCCAATCGATCGTCACTCCTCTCCTCGTTTCAGTGTCTGGTGACGGACATGGACAGTATATCACAGAAACTGCGTTTTTCATAGGAGATTTTGATAGATCCTTGCATTTTTCATATGAAAGACGCAAACCTCCAGCAGATCTTCGCGTGGAACGCATCTCCCGGCCTGAGCAGCGCGGGCTCCGCGCCGGGCAGATGGAAGGGGTCCGGCGCGCCCTGCGCCTCCAGCGCCACGGCGCAGCCCGGCGATGCATGGCCGCCGCCCCGCAGCGGTGTGTCAGCGCCCAGGAAGCCGCCGGAGTACAGCACGACGGCGGGCCGGTCGCTCTCCATGGTCATCGCTATGCCCGTGGCGGAGGAGGAGAGCCGCGCCGCGACGCCGTACACCGCGCCCTTGTCGAGCAGGAACGCGTTGTTGTAGCCGCGTCCCAGCGCAAGCTGCGCGTGCGCGGGTCCGAGACGCATGCTGTCGCAGAGCCGCGCCGGCCTCCTGAAGTCGAACGCGCCCGCCGCGGGCTCGACGCTTTGGGGCAGGTGGCCCTCCCCGTTGTACACGACGCGCCGCGCGGGGATCTCGAGGCGCTGCCCGAGGGCGCCGCCGTCGAAGCGGCCGCTCAGGTCCCAGTAGGCGTGGCTGGTCATGTCCAGCCAGGTCGCGCGGTCCGTGCAGGCCGTGTACACGACGCTGAGCGCCGCGCCTTCGACCGCGTATTCGGCCGTCAGGGCGCGGTCGCCCGGGTAGCCGTCCAGCCCGTGGGGCAGACGCAGCGAAAAGCGCACGCACGTTGCGGAGACCTGTTCCGCCGTCCACAGCTGATGCGCTGCGCCTTCGAAGCCTCCGTGGATGTGGTTCGGCCCGTCGTTCAGCGAAAGCCTGTGCGGCGCGCCGTCTACGTCGATCGCGCCGCCGCGCACGCGCCCGCAGCACGGCGCGATCGTGCGTCCCGCGAGCGACGGGTCCGGCGCGCCGGACCAGAGGCTTTCGGGAGAGAGCGCGACCTGCGTCCACGTCCCGCGCGCGCTCCTCACGCGCACGGACGCGATCGACGCGCCCAGCGCGCCGAGAGTGCAGGCGATGCTCTCGGAGGATATCTCAAAAAGCGCCGGTTGCATGGTCCGTCCCACCTTCTTCATGATCTGCCGCCATTATAGCCCATGCGGCGCGGGCATGCGCGTGGAAAGAGCGCAAAGCGCGATTTTTATAAACGATTGGGCAAGTTTTGACAATCACAGGGGCGCGGTTTTGTGGTAGTATATCGATAAATCGAATAATAGAGCGATAATATGGAAACGACCGGAGAAAACGGGGGTGTTCACGAACATGGCGAATTCACTGGAATTCCGGCACATCACCAAGTATTTTCCCGGTGTCAAGGCTTTGGACGACGTGAGCTTTGTCGCCAACGGCGGCGAGGTCCTGGCATTCTTAGGGGAGAACGGCGCGGGGAAGTCCACGCTGCTCAAGACGCTGAACGGCGACTACCAGCCGGACGAGGGGCAGTACCTGATCGACGGCGCGGAGGCGCACTTCAGGAACCCGCACGAGGCCATCGAGGCCGGCATCAGCGTGATCTATCAGGAGCGGCAGATACTGCCGGCGCTCTCCGTGGCGGAAAAC
>SVGK01000280.1 GCA_015056395.1 Clostridiales bacterium | reverse complement strand
CGGCAAGAAGTTCTTCTACGTCAACCCGCTGGAGGTGCTTCCGGAGGCGAGCCAGAAGGACTACTACAAGCATCACGTGAAGGTCGAGAGGCAGAAGTGGTTCGGCTGCGCCTGCTGCCCGCCGAACATCATACGCCTGATCAGCTCTCTCGAGGACTACGTCTGCTCCGTGAACGGCGACGACGTGTACGTCCACCTGTACGTGGGCGGCGCTGTCACGCTGGACGGCTTCAGGCTGGACGTGACCACGAACTACCCGTGGGAAGGCGACGTCGCGATGCGCGTGTCGGTCAATGCGCCCGTGCGCAAGGCGCTGAAGCTGCGCATACCCGGCTGGTGCCGCAATGCCGCGCTGTGCGTGAACGGCGAGGCCGTCGAGGTCAGGCCCGTGGACGGCTACGTCACGCTGGACCGCGAATGGAAGGACGGCGACGAGATCCAGCTGGCGCTCTCCATGCCCGTGGAGCTGGTGCGCGCCAACCCGCGCGTGTACGAGGACGCGGGCAAGGTGGCCGTGCAGCGCGGCCCCATCGTGTATTGCCTTGAGGAGGCGGACAACACGCGCAACCTGCACCTCGTGCGCCTGGGCGGCGCGAAGGCCGAGGATTTCGAGGTCGACTGGAAGCCTGACAAGCTGGGCGGCATCGTGGAGCTCAGGAGCCCGGGCGTCATGGAAAACGACGCCGGCTGGGGCGATACGCTGTACTCCGCCGAGAACGCGATCGAAGAAAAGCCCGTCACGCTCACGTGGATACCCTACTACAGCTGGGCGAACCGCAGCGTTGGCGAGATGCGTGTGTGGATCAGGAAGTAAGCGACCTGTAGGGACCGAAGGGGGCTGCCGCACGATCGGTGCGGCAGCCCCCTTGCCGTGTGCTTCGCGTTGTGCCATGGATCAGGTCGGACGGCATGATCATGGCGTTTCTTTGCCGCGTCCTTCAAGTCGGCCGATGCGTCAGGCGGTCTCCTTCACGGCTTCCGCCGCCGCCCGAAACTGCTCTACCGTCATGCCCAGCTTCTCCGCAGCTCGTTCCTCGGGCATCGCGCCGTCCGCGACCATTTCCGCAAAGGCCATGACCCTGCCCGTCGATACGCCTTCCGCGCGTCCTTCCGCGAGCGCTTCGGATCTGATCCTGTTCCCATACCGCTTCACGGCTTCTTCCTGTTCGAAAAGCATGATCATGCTGTTCACGACCTCCTTTTCACACCGGGCCGTAAAGCCTGCGCTTTGCCGCATCCTTCAAATCGGCCGACGCGTCAGGCGGTCTCCTTCACGGCTTCTGCCGCTGCACGGAACTGCTGCACCGTCATGCCCAGCTTCTCCGCAGCTCGTTCCTCGGGCATCGCGCCGTCCGCGACCATCTCCGCATAGGCCATGATCTTGCCCGTCGATACGCCTTCCGCGCGTCCTTCCGCACGGCCTTCCACGCGTCCTTCCGCATGGCCTTCGGCGCGTCCTTCCGCGCGTCCTTCGGCGCGTCCTTCTGCGCGTCCTTCGGCGCGTCCTTCCGCGAGCGCTTCGGATCTGATCCTGTTCCCATACCGCTTCACGGCTTCTTCCTGTTCGAAAAGCATGATCATGCTGTTCACGACCTCCTTTTCATGCGTCTCAAGATACTCCTTCAACGCGCCGCGGTCCTTGCAGATCCTGACCGTTTCCTCCGCGGCGGTCCTCTCATAGCCGTACTTCTTGACCTGCATGTCGTATACGTGCGCATAGATGATGTACTGTCCGATGATGTCGTCCGTGCTCTCCGCGCTGATCACGCGCGCCTCCAGGTCGATCGGCGCGGACGCATCCTCAAAGAAGTCCCTGCGCAGGCTGATGCGCGCCGGTACGTTCTTCCTCTCTCCGGTGTAGATCACGTAAAACTCGGGCACGGGGAGCGGGAGCTTCCCGGTGTTGTGGATGTCCCAGTCCTCGCGTTCCCTGATGATGCCCAGCAGCGTATCCACCAGATAGAAGAGTATGCGTATCAGTATATTGTACGACCAGCTGGACTGCGCCTCCACCAGTACCAGCAGTCTGTCGTCCACCATGAAGCCCAGGTCGTTGTACGGCCTGTCCACGATCACGTGGCTGATGGTGATGTTCCTGATGTCGTCCTCGGTGACGTCCTTGACCTCCGGATGGAGCGCGTTGAACAGCTGAAGGCAATACTTCGGCTGGTTGAACATATCAACGAAGACGTGGTCCTTTGCCTGTCGGCTCAGTCTGGGCTGCATATCGCTCATCCTCCGCACCCGGTGCTTTCCTCGCGTTCCCTGTGACCATTTTACCACGGCCGGCGGCAAACCGCAAGCAAAAGCGGCAAACGAGATCCTATTTCGGATAACGTTTTGTCGTGCGCGTGCGGCCCAGCAGATAGTCCACGCTGGTATCGAAGAAGTCCGCCAGGAATATGAGCGCATCCAGCGGTATCTCGGTGGTGTGCGACTCGTAGCGGGAATTGCTCATCTGTGAAACGATCCCAACGACATACAGACAGATACCAAATATCTGTTCCAATAAGGTCAGTATGTCGTAGCGGCGGCTATCAGCCGCCACACCCCATCGACCATGGCGGCTGATAGCCGCCGCTACAAGGTTTATACGCCTACATCCAACCACCCAGCGGGAAGCCGTCGCCGGCTTCCCGCTTCCATATCACGCGTGATACCTCTGGTACTTGCTCTTAGGCTTGTCCGGCATGATCAGGCGTATGCGTCCTTCCTCGATCAGAGGCTTCATCCAATGTGCCATCAGATATGTGATCGACACGTTCGAAAAGCGCCTTGCCGGCCCCTCGCGCGACCTTGGCTCAGCGCAAAACGCGATGATCTCGCGCTCCGTATCCGAGCCGCCCGCGTCCGTCCTCCTGTTGCGCAGCGCCACGCGCAAGCTCCAGCGTATCACATCAGATCGAATTTTCTGCCCACCGTCAACGAAAACAGTCGCATAAACGCGCGGTTCATGCGACTGTTTCCGTTTTATCAGACAAATCCTGTGGTTTTATGCCACTTTTATGCGACTCGTCCGCAAAACAGTCGCATAGATCCCCCCTCACCCATAGATGAACGAATACAGCTCCACGCTGTTGGCCGCCCAGTCGCAGTCATACAGCATGCTCTGGTCGTTGCGGGTGTCCTGCACGTAGGTGCCGTTCACCGGCACGCGCATGGTCGCTACGTCCGGCACGCCGTTGGCCAGCACGGCGCCCGCGACGGTCACGATCGTGGCGATGTTCAGGTTCGTGCGCACATAGGGCATGGCCGCCGTGGCCACCTCCAGAAGCTTCGCCGTGTCCGCCTCGGCCAGCTTGCCCAGCAGCGCCATGAGCACGGTGCGCTGTCGCTCCGCGCGCGCGAAGTCGCCGCCGTCCAGCTTTCGTATGCGCGCATAGCCCAGCGTCTGCCGGCCGTCCAGGTGCGTGTGCGCGCCGTAGGTGGTCAGGTATTCCTTGGGCAGGTTGCTGTCGTCTATGCCGGACTTCACGGCAAACTTGTACTGCTCCACGATGTTGTGGTTGATCTGCTCCATCTCCGCCTGCGTGATGTCCACGTCTATGCCGCCCAGCAGGTGCGCCACCTGCTGGAAGCCGAAGAAGTTCACCAGCACGTAGTATTCGATGTTCAGGCCGAAGCACTCGTTCACGGTCTTCATCGCCAGCGCCTCGCCGCCAAAGTAGTTCGCGGCGTTG
>SVGK01000279.1 GCA_015056395.1 Clostridiales bacterium | reverse complement strand
GCATAGAGATCGTGCAGGTGTATGAGGGCACGCCGGCTGAGGAGGCTGGGCTGCAGCCCGGCGACCTGATCGTGAAGGTGGACGGCAACGACGTCGACGCGAGGGACGAGCAGGCGTTCTCGGATGCCGTCGCCATGATCAAGGGCGAGGACGGCACGCCGGTCACGCTCGGGCTGATGCGCGGCGGACAGCCGGTCGACGTGACCGTGCACCGCGCGGTGCTGAGCATATCGCACGTGGCCGCGAGCATGCTTCCCGGGAACATAGGCTATGTCGCCGTCACGCAGTTCTCCGGCGACGACGTGGAGGGCTTCAGGGCGGCGCTCGAACAGTTCCGCCAGGCGGAAGCCCGGGGCATGGTGGTCGACCTGCGCAACGATCCGGGCGGATACCTCGACCATGTGGTGAGCATCTGTGACATGGTGCTGCCGGAAGGGCTCGTGACCTATGTCGAGGACAGGCACGGCAACCGCACGGAGGAGCGCTCTTCCGCGGAATACTGCGACATGCCCATGGCCGTGATCGTCAACGAGAACTCCGCCAGCGGCTCGGAGCTGTTCACCGCAGCGGTGCAGGACTACGAGCGGGGCGTCGTGGTGGGCACGACGACCTACGGCAAGGGCATCGTGCAGACGCTGATCAACTTTCCCGAGGACGGCGCGGGCATGCAGCTGACCACGGCCAGCTACTATTCGCCCAAGGGGCGCTCGATACACCTGACCGGCGTCGAACCGGACATCGTGGTCGAGCCTGCGGCGGACATGAAGGTCGACATATACGCGCCTGATCCCAGGACGGACAACCAGCTGGCGGCGGCGCTCGACGCGCTCGAGACCGAGATCGGGAAGAGGTGAAGGCGCTCCGCGCGCCCGTATGACGAAAGGCCGCCCGACCGGTTAAATCTAAGTATACACTGTGTGTAGAGGCGTAAATTTTGCAGGATTTCACCCGATAGTTGTTGACTTTTGGGCGTATCTCAAGTACAATATCCACTGTATGACGGCGTATGTCGGCGGGAATGCGCGGGTGTAGCTCAATGGCAGAGCTCCAGCTTCCCAAGCTGGCCACGTGGGTTCGATTCCCATCACCCGCTCCATACGAAACTTACACCACATTCAGAATGGGAGGAATCACCAATGGCAAAGGCAAAGTTTGAGCGCACGAAGCCTCACGTAAACATTGGCACGATCGGTCACGTCGACCACGGCAAGACCACGCTGACGGCGGCCATCACGATGGCGCTGGCGCAGGTGGGCGGCGCAGAGGCGATGCGCTATGACCAGATCGACAAGGCGCCTGAAGAGAAGGCGCGCGGCATCACGATCAACACCGCGCACGTCGAGTACGAGACCGCGAAGCGCCACTATGCGCACGTGGACTGCCCCGGCCACGCGGACTATGTCAAGAACATGATCACGGGCGCTGCGCAGATGGACGGCGCGATACTGGTCGTGTCCTCTGCGGACGGCCCGATGCCGCAGACCCGCGAGCACATCCTGCTGGCGCGCCAGGTCGGCGTTCCGTACATCATCGTGTTCATGAACAAGACGGACCAGGTCGACGATCCGGAGCTTCTGGATCTGGTCGAGATGGAGATCCGCGAGCTGCTGAACGAGTACGACTTCCCGGGCGACGACATCCCGATCGTGAAGGGCTCCGCGCTGCTGGCGCTGGAAGCGCTGACGGCGGGCAAGAGCGCGAAGGACACGCCCGAGTGCCAGTGCCTGTTCGAGCTGATGGACGCCGTGGACGACTACATCCCGGATCCGGAGCGCGACACGGACAAGCCCTTCCTGATGCCTGTTGAGGACGTGTTCTCTATCACGGGCCGCGGCACCGTGGCCACTGGTCGTGTGGAGCGCGGCATGGTGAAGGTCTCCGACCAGGTCGAGATCGTCGGTCTGACGGAGGAGAAGCGCACGACGGTCGTGACGGGCGTCGAGATGTTCCGCAAGCTGCTTGACTTCGCTGAGGCGGGCGACAACATCGGCTGCCTGCTGCGCGGCGTGCAGCGCACGGAGATCGAGCGCGGCCAGGTCCTTGCGAAGCCCGGCACGATCCATCCGCACACGCACTTCATGGGTCAGGTGTACGTGCTGACCAAGGAAGAAGGCGGCCGCCACACCCCGTTCTTCAACGGGTATCGTCCGCAGTTCTACTTCCGCACCACGGACGTCACCGGCAACATCAAGCTGCCGGAGGGCGTTGAGATGGTCATGCCCGGCGACAACATCGACATGGAGATCACGCTGATCACCCCCATCGCGTGCGAGGAAGGTCTGCGCTTCGCTATCCGCGAGGGCGGCCGCACGGTGGGTTCCGGCGTCGTCACCAAGATCCTGGGCTGATAAAAGGCCAAGACAAAGGGTCAAGTATAGCAATAGAGAGAGCCGTTCCTTATGTGAGGACGGCTCTTTTCTAATTCGGAGTTCGGAATTCGGAATTCGGAATTATTGGCCCGGGGAAGGTTCCGGGTATCGCATGCTGGTGTGAAAAGCAAGGCCCGTAGCGGCGGCGTCTACGCCGCCATGATCGCTGTCATGGAACAAACCTGCCGTAGGGACGCCATTCATGGCGTCCGCCTGCGCGTGAGCGCACATTCTTCCGTATTCCCGTTGGGACGCCCCATGGGGCGTCCGCGCAGCCCGTACATCGTTCGGGATGTCCCGCGAATCGAGTGGGGAATAGCCGGAGGAGCTTCGAAGTATCACACGCTGGTATGAAAAGCAAGGCCCGTAGCGGTGGCGTCTACGCCGCCATGATCGCTGTCATGGAACAAACCTGCCGTAGGGACGCCATTCATGATTCAAGTGTCAAAAGGGTTTTTGTGGTTTCGCTCATGACGGATTGCACAAATCACCATCTATTATCGGGATTATATCTAACGATAATTGTGCATATCGTATGGCGTTAGTTGCATCAAATGGCTTTTGACACCCTAATCATTCATGGCGTCCGCCTGCGCGTGAGCGCACATTCTTCCGTATTCCCGTTGGGACGCCCCATGGGGCGTCCGCGCAGTTTGCACATCGTTCGGTATGTCCTGCAAATCGAAGGGAGGAATGGCCGGGGAAGGTTCGAAGTATCACACGCTGGTGTGAAAAGCAAGGTCCGTAGCGGCGGCGCCTGCGCCGCCATAGTCGCTGTCGTGGAACAAACTCGCCGTAGGGACGCCATTCATGGCGTCCGCCCGCGCGTGAGCGCACCGTTCTCCGTGACCCCGTAGGGGCACCCCATGGGGCGCCCGGGCAGCGTGCACATCGTTCACGATGTCCTGCAAATCGAACGGGGGAACGATGGCGGCGTGGACGCCGCCGTTACGGGCGCTGTCGTGGTCCCCTCCGTCTGTGCCTTACGGGCCGAGCCCCGTACCGATGCTCCACCCCGGACGCGCCTATGTTTTGCAAATCCTAACGACAATTAACCTATAGTCATGATTGACGAAAAACCATGGTTGTGCTATACTTACTTCAAATCTTGAAAGAAAGAGGTTGATACCCATGGCCAACATCGATCTGACCAAGTATGGCATTACCGGCACGACGGAGATCATCCATAACCCTTCCTATGAATCTCTCTACAAGGACGAGATGGATCCCTCCCTCACGGGCTTTGACAAGGGCGTAGAGACCGAGCTGGGCGCCGTCAACGTCATGACGGGCATCTACACCGGCCGTTCCCCCAAGGACAAGTACATCGTCATGGA
>SVGK01000278.1 GCA_015056395.1 Clostridiales bacterium | reverse complement strand
GTGGAGTTGAGCGATATGCTCATCAGTTCATGGTTGACGAACGGGTTGTTGAAGCGGTCCTGCACCGCCGCGGCGAACTGCTTGCAGTCCTCCTTGTCCAGCGGCAGCGTGGGTATGACCTCGTCATAGAGCATCTTGTTCATGTAGGTGAGTATCGTATCGTCGTGCATGCAGTCGCGCACGATGTCGTAGCCCGCAAGGTACGCGCCCAGCACGAAGCCCGTGTGCGCGCCGTTCAGTATGCGCACCTTGCGCTTCTTGTAGGGGGTGACGTCCGGCACGACCATCACGTTCACGCCGGCCTTCTTGAAGGGCAGGCGGTCTTCAAGGCCTTCGGGGCCTTCGATGACCCATACGCCGAACACCTCGCCCACGTCGGTCAGCGGGTCCTCATAGCCGTTCTCGGCCTCCAGGCGCTTGACCTCCTCGGCGTCGCGTATGCGGCCGGGCACGATGCGGTCCACCAGCGTGGAGCAGAAGATGTTCTCTTCGTTGACCCACCTGCGGAAGTCGTCGGAGAGCTTCCAGTCGTCGATGTACTGGTTGACGCACTTCAAAAGCTCCTTGCCGTTGTTGTCGATCAGCTCGCAGGACAGCATCACGATGCCGGGCTTGCCGGCGGTGAAGCGCTCGTAGAGCACGCGGGTCAGCTTCGCGGGGAAGGAGATGGGCGGCTGCTGGTCGAAGCGGCTCTCGTCTTCGTGCACGATGCCGGCCTCGGTCGTGTTGGACACGATGATGTCCAGATCGTCGCTCTTTGCGAACTCGAGCACCTGATCCCAGTCCCTGTGGGGGTTGATGCAGCGGCTGACGGAGGAGATGACGCGCTTGTCGTCGACCTTCTGCCCGTTCTGGCTGCCGCGCAGGTACAGCGTGTAGAGACCCTGCTGCTGGTTGATCAGGTCGGTCAGGCCCTGGCCGATGGGCTGCACCAGCACGACCTTGCCGTTGTAGCCGGCCTTTTCATTGGCGATGTCGATGAAGTAGTCCACGAAAGCGCGCAGGAAGTTGCCCTCGCCGAACTGCATGACCCTTTCCACGCCCTTCTCCTGTATGAAGCCTGTGTAGCCGGACTTCTTCAGGACATCGTAATTCAACTGTGCCATGATGGATCTCCTCCTTGATATATGTCGTTTGTGCGTTTGGATGTCGATTTGTCAACGGGCGGCGCGCGCGGCAGGCCGGGGCGCGCCGCTTCTCATGTGTAGTATACAACAGATACGAAAATCTGTCAATGCTTTGCTGAAATAGAATAAGAAATATTTGAAATCATGGCAGGCTGCATAAGTTTCCGTTGGAAAAGCGCGCTCCAATGGATTTGAAATTATGTGCAAAGAAAATCTTAGCGCTAAAAATGTGAGATTCATACTTGACTTTTATTGTATACAACAGTATAATGGTATCAACACCACCGGGAGGGGGCGACGGGCATGGATGAGCAGGAGAAAAAGCCTTCCCGGAGTCTCAAGCAGATCGTATACGAAGACCTGAAGCATAAGATCGTGACGTGCGAGATACTGCCCGGCACGCAGCTGACGGAGGAGACGCTCTGCGACAGCCTGAACGCCAGCCGCACGCCCGTGCGCGACGCCGTGAGCCGTCTGGAGCAGGAGCAGCTGGTCACGATACACCCGAAGAAGGGCATATTCGTCAACACCGTGTCGCTTTCGAACGTCAGCGAGCTGTTCGAGGCCCGGCTCCGCATCGAGCCTTACGCGGTCAGGCACTACGGCAACCGCATAAAGGACGACGTGTACGCCGAATGCATGGCTTATTTCTCGCAGACGAGGCAGGCGGGCACGGCGCTGTACATGCGCGACGATGCGTTCCACCGCATGTTCGTCGAGGCGACTGGCAACCGCTATCTCACCATGTTCTACCGCATCGTCACGGACCAGGTCATGCGCTACCGCGTGCTGAGCGCCATGGAGGACCGCCTGACGGAGAGCAACAGGGAGCACAGCCAGGTGCTGGAGCAGTGCCTGCGCGGCAACTGGACCGCGGCGGCGGAGTGCATGCGCGCGCACATAGAGAATTCGAAGATCGCGATACTCAACTATGTCATGGATCAGAACCGCGACGCGAAGAACATATTCACGGAGGTCGCCGACGCCGCGCGGGACGCCTGATCGCGCTTGTGTTGTATACAACAGGATGAGAAACGCGCCGAAAGGCACGCAAACGGATACAAAGAAAGGATGATGCACCATGAAAGCCATAACGATCGTCAAGCCGGGCCAGGTCGAGATACGCGAGGTCGAGAAGCCGGTCATAGGCAAGGACGAGGCGCTGCTGCGTCCGCTGTACGGCGGCATCTGCGGAAGCGACCTGAACTCCTATCGCGGCACCAACGCCTACATGGCCTATCCGCGCATACCCGGACACGAGTTCTCCTGCGAGATCGTCGAGATCGGCGAGAACGACCGCGGCTTCAAGGTCGGCGATATCGTGACCGCCAATCCCTATTTCAACTGCGGCAAGTGCTACTCCTGCCGCCGCGGCCTGGTGAACGCGTGCATGTCCAACCAGACCATGGGCGTGCAGCGCGAGGGCGGCTTTTCCGAGTACATGGCCATGCCCATAAGCCGCCTGATCGACGGCAAGGGACTCGACCCCAAGACGCTTGCGCTGATCGAGCCGTTCTGCATAGGCTACCACGGCATACAGCGCGCCGGCGTCAAGCAGGGCGACAAGGTGCTGGTGGTCGGCGCGGGCACGATCGGCGTGCTGGCGGCCATCGCGGCCAAGTCCCGCGGCGCGAAGGTCTGGATCTGCGACGTGGCGCCCAAAAAGCTCGAGTATGCGCTGCGCTTCGGCCTGGACGGCACCGTGCTGAACGACAGCCCCGAGGCGATACAGAAGGCCGTGGACGAGATCACCGAAGGCAACGGCTTCGACGTGACGGTCGAGTGCGTGGGCCTGCCCTCTACGTTCCAGAACTGCCTGGACGCGGCGTGCTTCGGCGCGAGCGTGGCGGTGATCGGCGTGGGCAAGCACAACATCGACCTGGACTTCACCATCATCCAGAAGAAGGAGCTGAACATCTACGGCTCCCGCAACGCGCTGACGCGCGACTTCGAAGAGCTGATCGACACCGTGAAGACCCAGGGCCTGAAGCTCGACGACGTGGTGACCGACGTCTACCCCTTCGATCAGGCGGCGCAGGCTTTCGAGGATTTCCACCAGAACGCCGGCAGCATGCTCAAGGTCATGATAAAGTTCTGACACCGTTCTATTTGAATGTTTCCGGCATGAGCCGGATCCAGAGATAAAAAGGAGGTATCCCCATGAAAAAGTTCGTTGCAATGATGCTCGTGCTGATGCTGGCGCTCACCGCCGCGGCCAGCGCCGAAGTGCTGCAGGTCGGCTTCGAGAACTCCCTCTCCGAGCCTGTCGGCCAGGGCATGGTCAAGTGGCAGGAGCTGCTCGCCGAGCGCGACGTTGACCTGACCCTCGAGCTGTTCCCCGATTCCCAGCTGGGCAACAAGACCGACATCATCGACCAGATGCTGCTGGGCGAGCCCGTGATGACGCTGGCAGACGGCGCTTTCTTCGCGGACTACGGCGTGCCGGACATGGGCATCGTGTTCGGACCCTTCCTGTTCGACAACTGGGATCAGTGCTGGAAGCTGCTTGAGTCCGACTGGTGGGCCGAGCAGTGCGCCAAGCTGAACGACATGGGCCTGAAGATGGTTGCGGCGAACTGGGCCTA
>SVGK01000277.1 GCA_015056395.1 Clostridiales bacterium | reverse complement strand
CGCGCATCACCTGAGGCTTCCCAAGTTCGACGACCTGTCCGAAGAAGAGCTGTGGGCCTACATCGCGGACTTCCGCGCTGACGGCATATTCGCCATCGCGCAGCTGATCCGACTGGGCTGCGACATGGCGCGCCTGCACGAGGTCACGATGATCACGCCGCTGTTCCTCGATTCCATCGCGAAGATCGTCGCGGAGGAACAAAAGCTTTCAAAGGCGCCCGGCGACATCGCGGCGCTCAAAGAGGCCAAGCAGATGGGCTTTGCCGACAGGACCATCGCGGATCTGTGGCACACTGACGAGCTCTCCGTGTGCGCCATGCGCAAGGAAAACGGCATCACGCCCGTGTTCCCCATGGTCGACACGCTGCACACTGGCAAGTACATACCCTATCTCTACTCGTCCTATTCCGGAAAGAACGTGTCCATACGCACGGACAGGAAAAAGATCGTCGTGCTGGGCGCGGGCCCCATACGCATAGGCCAGGGCGTCGAGTTCGACTATTCGACCGTGCACGCGGTGCAGACCATACGCCGCGCCGGTTACGAGGCCATCATCATCAACAACAACCCCGAGACCGTGTCCACGGACTACAAGACATCCGACAAGCTGTACTTCGAGCCGCTGACGCCGGAGGACGTGATGAACGTGATCGACTTCGAGCAGCCTGAGGGCGTCATCACGTCGCTGGGCGGACAGACCGCCATCAACCTGGCGCAGCCGCTCATGGAGCGCGGCGTGAAGCTGATCGGCACGAGCTGCGAGGCCATAGAGCGCGCCGAGAACCGCGACAGCTTCGAAAAGGTGCTGCAGGAGATGGGCATACCGCAGCCCAGAGGCGCGGCGGTCATGACCATAGAGGACGGCGTGAAGACCGCCAACGAGATAGGCTTCCCCGTGCTGGTGCGCCCGAGCTTCGTGCTGGGCGGCAGGGCCATGCAGATCGTGGCCAACGAGGCGCAGCTCAGGCTCTACCTGAAGAGCGCGTTCGACGTCGACGCCGAAAAGCCCGTGCTGGTGGACCACTACATCAAGGGCAAGGAGGTCGAGGTGGACGCCATCTGCGACGGACGCGACGTGTTCGTGCCCGGCATCATGGAGCTTGTCGAGCGCACGGGCATACACTCCGGCGACTCCATATCCGTGTACCCCTCCTTCTCCATATCAGACAAGGTCAAGGGCACGATACTGACCTACGCCAAGAAGCTGGGCCTGGGCATAGGCATCGTCGGGCTTTACAACATACAGTTCATCGTAGACAAGGATGACAACGTGTTCATCATCGAGGTGAACCCGCGCTCGTCGCGCACGGTGCCGTTCCTGAGCAAATCGACCGGATGGTCGCTTGCGGACATCGCCACGGAGGCGATACTCGGAAAGACGCTCAAGGAGCAGGGCATATTCGACCTCTATCCGCCCGAGAAGAAGCGCTGCTACGTCAAGGTGCCGGTGTTCTCGTTCAACAAAATCAAGGGACTGGATGCCTATCTCAGCCCCGAGATGAAGTCCACCGGCGAGGCCATAGGCTACGACGACAAGCTGAACCGCGCGCTGTACAAGGCGCTGCAGGCCGCGGGCATGCACCTGCAAAACTACGGCACGGTGTTCGCCACGATAAACGATCAGGACAAGCCCGAGGCCGAGCCGCTGATACGCCGCTTCTACAACCTGGGCTTCAACATCGAGGCCACGGAGGGCACTGCGGCCTACCTGAAGGAGCGCGGCATACGCACGCATGTGCTCAGGAAATTAGAGGAATCCAACGAGATACTAGAGGCCATGCGGCAGGGCCACATCGCCTATGTCATCAACACGCGCGACATGTCCTCGCTGGGCTCGCTGTCGGACGGCATGCAGATCCGCCTGAGCGCCACGGAGAACAACGTGACCATGTTCACCTCGCTGGACACCGTGCGCGTGCTGCTGGATGTCCTTGAGGAGACGACGCTGACCATATCGACCATCGACGCATAAGGTACGCATATGCAGGAAACGACATTGACGATCAGGACGAACGAGACGATCGCCCGCGACGTATGGCGCATGACGCTGTCGGGAGACCTGCGCGCCGTCACCGCGCCGGGACAGTTCGTCGAGCTTTCCCTGCCCGGCTTCTTCCTGCGCAGGCCCATATCGGTCTGCGATGTCGAAGGAGACACGCTGACACTCATATACAAGGTGGTGGGCGGCGGCACGGCCGCCATGGCGCGGCTCATGCCCGGCGCAAAGCTCGACGCGCTCACGGGGCTGGGGAACGGCTACGACGCGGACGCCGCCGGCGACCGACCCATGCTGCTGGGCGGCGGCGTGGGCGTGCCCCCGCTCTATCTGCTGGCCAGGGAACTCATGCGCAGGGGAAAACGCGCGACGGCGCTGCTGGGCTTCAACACGGCGGAGGACGCGTTCTACATCGACGAATTCCGTGCGCTCGGCTGCGACGTGCGCGTGGCGACGGCAGACGGGAGCCTGGGCGCTAAGGGCTTCGTAACGGGGTTGATCGACTTCACGCCCACGCAGTACTACGCCTGCGGGCCCATGCCCATGTTGAGGGCGGTACACGCCGCGCTCCCCTGCCCCGGACAGCTCAGCTTTGAAGAGCGCATGGGCTGCGGCTTCGGCGCGTGCATGGGCTGCAGCATACTCACGCGCGACGGCGCAAAGCGCGTATGCAAGGACGGCCCCGTGTTCCGAAAGGAGGCGATACTGTGGACCTGAAGGTGGATCTCTGCGGCATCGCGCTCAGCAACCCGGTCATACCCGCCTCCGGCACGTTCGGCTACGGGCGCGAATTCGCGCAGCTTTACGACATCAACATACTGGGCACGTTCTCGTTCAAGGGGACGACGCTCATGCCGCGCTTCGGCAACCCCACGCCGCGCATCGCCGAGAGCGCCTCGGGCATGCTGAACAGCGTGGGGCTCCAGAATCCCGGCGTGGACAGCGTCATCTCCGAGGAGCTGCCTCGGCTTGCGGAGGTGTTCCGCAAGCCCGTGATGGCCAACGTGAGCGGCTTTGCCCCGGAGGAATACGCCGAGACGTGCGCGCGGCTGGACGGATGCGAACAGGTCGGCTGGCTCGAGGTGAACATCTCCTGCCCCAACGTACACGCGGGCGGCGCGGCGTTCGGCACGGACCCGCGGGCCGCCGCCAAAGTCATAAGCGCCGTGCGCAAGCGCGTCAAAAAGCCCCTGATCGCAAAGCTTTCGCCCAACGTTACGGACATCGCGGCGATCGCGCGGGCGTGCGAGGACGAGGGCGCGGACGGCATAAGCCTGATCAACACGCTCATGGGCATGCGCATAGACCTGAAGACGCGCAGGCCCGTGCTGCGCAACACGACCGGCGGGCTCTCGGGGCCTGCTGTGTTCCCCGTAGCGCTCAGGATGGTGCGACAGGTCTACAAGGCCGTGCACATACCCGTCATAGGCATGGGCGGCATAACCACGGCGGCGGACGTGATCGAGATGATGCTCGCCGGCGCGACGGCGGTGCAGGTGGGCGCGGCCAATCTGGTGGATCCGTACGCCTGCAAGCGCATCATCGAGGCGCTGCCTGAAGAGATGGAAAAGTACGGGATCGACAAGCTTTCGGACATCACGGGAGGTATGACAGAATGGGACGAGACGTGATCATCGCATGTGACTTTGCAAGCGAGGAACAGACGCTTGCCTTCCTCGACCGCTTCACCGGCAGGAAGCCCTTCGTCAAGATCGGCATGGAGCTCTATTTC
>SVGK01000276.1 GCA_015056395.1 Clostridiales bacterium | reverse complement strand
AGGTCAACCAGATCGAGACCCAACTGGCCGGCGCGCCCGACGCCATCATCATCGCGCCCGACGACAACGACGCCGTGGTCGGCGTACTGGAGTCCTCCGGCTACGAAGGCATCGTGATCTTCTGCGATACCACCAACACCTACGAGAACCAGACCTCCTTCGTGGGCACCTCCAATGACGAGGCGGCCTACGGCGGCGGCGTGTACGGCGTGAATATCAACGGCGAAGCCACCAAGGCGCTGATCATCTACGGCCAGGAGGGCGACAACACCTCCAACCTGCGCAAGTCCGGCTATGAGAAGGCCCTGTCCGAGGCAGGCCTGGAGCCCGTCGCCGAGATGAGCGGCAACAACAACACCGCCGATTCCAAGACCGTCATGGAAGGCCAGCTGATCTCCAACCCGGACATCAACCTGGTGCTGTGCCACAACGACGACTCCGCGCTGGGCGCCATCGAGGCGATCAAGGAAGCGGGCGTCGAGGGCATCTCCGTCATAGGCTTCGACGGCAACGTCTCCGCGCTTGAGTCCATCAGCGCCGGCGAGATGAAGGCCACCATCGCGCAGCAGCCCGCCGAGATGGGCTACCTGTCCGTGATGACCGCCGTGTCCGCGCTGAAGGGCGAGACCGTCGAGAAGGTCATCTCCGTCCCCACCGTCGTCATCGACGCGGAGACCGTGGCCGATTACCTCGAGTGATCTCCCACGCCCCGGCAAGCGGGCGGCTCACACATGACTGAGCCATAAGTATCCTACCGGGCGATCCAAAGACTTATTCCCTGGATCGTCCGGTCCTTTTTTTGAACGATGCAAAGGAGCGTGATCGACCAGTGTCGGACTATGTTGTGGAGCTCAGGCATGTCACAAAGCGCTTTCCCGGCGTCATCGCCATGCGCGACATGCACATCCAGATCAAACCCGGTGAGATCCACGGCCTGATCGGCGAAAACGGCGCGGGCAAATCCACGCTGATCAAGGTGCTGACGGGCGTATATGTCCCCGAAGAAGGCGAGATCTATGTCGACGGGAACAGGGTCTCCTTCTCGAACCCCGTACAGGCGCGCGAGGCGGGCATCGCCTGCGTGTATCAGGAGCTGAACATCGTGCCCATGCTGCCCGTTGTGGACAACGTGTTCATGGGCCGCAAGGTCAAAAAGCCGAACGGGCTTCTGGATTATCCGAGGATGCACAGGGAGGCCCACGAGGCGCTTACGATGCTGGGCCACCCCGAGATCGATACGAAGACCGAATGCGGCAAGCTCGGCATGGGCCTGCAGCAGATGGTGGAGATCGCGAAGGCGGTCTCGCTGGACGCGAAGCTGCTGATCATGGACGAGCCCACGTCGTCGCTGGGCGAGCAGGAGGTCAAACAGCTGATGACCACGGTGCGCAGGCTGAAGAGCCAGGGCATCGCGATACTGTTCGTGTCCCACAAGCTCGAGGAGCTGTTCGAGCTGTGCGACCGCGTGACGGTCATGCGCGACGGCGAGCACATACTCACCGAGGACATGGCCAACATGACCAACGACAAGCTGATACAGGCCATGGTCGGCCGCTCGCTCGACAACCAGTTCCCCAAGGAGTTCGGCGTCAAGGGCGAATGCATGCTCGAGGTGCGCCACCTGAAGGAGATCGGCGTGCTCAAGGACGTCAGCTTCAAGGCCTATGGCGGCGAGATACTGGCGTTCGCCGGGCTGGTGGGCGCGGGCCGCACCGAGACCATGCGCGCGCTGTTCGGCGCGGACAAGCTGGACGGTGGCGAGATCTATATCCACGGGAAGCCCGTGAACATCAAAGACCCCGGCCAGGCCATACGCCACGGCATAGCCTTCCTGACGGAGGACCGCAAGGGCCAGGGCCTCGTGCTCTCCGAAAACATCAGGATGAACCTGATACTGGCCAACATGAAGCAGTTCAGAAAGGGCTTCCTGCTGCAGCACGGCGACATCGAACAGAACAGCCAGCAGCGCATCAGGGAGCTTCGCATCAAGACGCCGTCCTCCGGCGAGATCACGGGCCAGCTTTCCGGCGGCAACCAGCAGAAGGTCGTCATAGGCAAGTGGATCAACTGCGACGCGGACATCTACATATTCGACGAACCGACACGCGGCATAGACGTCGGCGCGAAGGTGGAGGTCTATCACGTCATGAACGACCTGGTGAAGCAGGGCAAATGCGTGATCATGGTCTCCTCCGAGCTGCCGGAGGTGTTGGGCATGGCCGACCGCGTGGTGGTCATGCGCGAGGGCGAGGTCATGGCCGAGATCGACCGTGACAGCGCGCATTTCAACCAGGAAGATATCATGAAAGCTGCGTGGGGAGGAAAGATCGCATGAACGAGACAAATAAGAAGGTCAGCATAAGCGACCTGTTGTGGAAATTGGGCCCGCTGATGGTGCTTGCGATACTGTTCATCATATTCACCGTCACGCTGCCGGGAAAATTCCTGAGCATGGCCAACATGATGAACATACTGAAACAGACGAGCATCAACTGCCTGATCGCGGCCGGCATGCTGCTGGCGCTGATCACCGCCGGCATCGACCTCTCCGTGGGCTATAACGCCATACTGGCCACCAGCCTGATCGGCGTCATGATGCAGGGCGGCATCACCAATCCCTTCATACTGATCGTATGCGCCATCGCGCTGAGCACGTTCTGCGGCTTCATGAACGGCACGATGTACACGCGGCTGGATCTGCCGCATCCCTACGTCTCCACGCTGGGCATGAAGTTCGTGCTGTGGGGCATGGCGCTGTTGATCACGCACAGCCAGACCATAGGCTTCAACAACAAGGGCATCGACCCCGTGCTGTGGATCGGCAAGGCGACGATTCCCGTTCGGCTTCGGCTTCCCGGTCAGCTTCATACTCTATTCTCGTTCGACTTCCCGGTCAGCTTCATACTGGTCATCATCGTCTACGTGATATTCCACGTGTTCCTGAACCACACGGCGCTGGGCCGCCAGATCTACTGCGTGGGCGGCAACCCCGAGGCCGCGCGCATGTCGGGCATACGCTCCAAGGACGTGCTGACCATCGTGTACACCATATCGGGCCTGATGTGCGGCATCGCAGGCGTGGTGCTGGCGGGCCGCCTGAACGGCGCGAACATAGGCTCCGTCGCCAACTATGATACCGACGCCATCGCGGCGTGCATCATCGGCGGCGCGTCGTTCCGCGGCGGCAAGGGCACCATTTGGGGCAGCATGATCGGCGCGCTGCTGATCGCGACCATACGCGACGGCCTGACGCTGTTCAGCGCGGGCAACGACATACAGTACATCGTCATAGGCGCGGTGATCATACTGGCCGTCACGCTGGACGTGTTCCGCGGCAAGGCCGAGGCCAGGGCGCGCAAGATGGCCGCCGTGGCGAAGTAAGAAGGCAACCTACGGATAATACTGATAGAAGCCGCCTCGACTGTGAGGCGGCTTCTTCATATGTGCGTAAGAGGATGGCGGGCGCCATGGATGGCGTCCCTGCGGGTGAGCAGTGTGTGATACCGATCCCGCGGAACCATAGGGGCGAGGCCTGCCTCGCCCGTTCGCCATTCGGTACGAACGGTCAACGATCAAAGCAATGACCGGGCGGGCGGCATAAATGGCGCCCCTACGGGATCTTCGTTCACGACAGGATCTCGCGGACGCCCCATGAGGCGTCCCTACGGGCGGTACCATGTTTTCGGTGTCCGTGCAAACACAAACAAAGACCCACCGGTCCTACGGCTGTATCGACGCACAGCACATCAGTCGCAGGCCAT
>SVGK01000275.1 GCA_015056395.1 Clostridiales bacterium | reverse complement strand
GTGGCCTGCTTGGAGAACACCGTTATGCCGCGCGCGCGTTCTATGGGGTCCGTATCGAGTGCTGTGTCTCCGTGGTCGACGCGCCCCGCGGTGCGCCTTGCGCCGCTCAGATACAGTATCTGTTCGGACAGCGTCGTCTTGCCCGCGTCGACGTGGGCGAATATGCCGAATGTCGTGTTGTGCATAGCCTCAGTCCAATGTCCTGTAGTAGGGGCAGATGTTCTCGTAATGGCCGTCCTTCATACGGAAGCCGCCGGGTATCGTGCCCAGCTGCGTAAAGCCCAGCCTTTCATAGAGATGCCGCGCGTGCACGTTGCTCTCTACAACGGCGTTGAACTGCAGCACGCGAAAGCCGTGCGCGCGCCCCTGCGCAAGGCAGTCCAGCACGAGCTTTTCGCCTATGTGCCGGCCGCGGTGTCCGCCGGCCACCGCATAGCTTGCGTTGCAGATGTGCCCGCAGCGGCCTACGTTGTTGGGATGCAGTATGTACAGGCCGAGAACCGCGCCTTCCTCCTCCGCCACGCCGCAGTACGTCTGCGCGGCAAAGAAGCGCGCGCCGCTCTGTTCGTCCAGCAGCTCCTCCTGCGGGAACGCGATGCCGTCCGATACGACTTCATTCCATATGCCGATCATTTCCGGCAGGTCCGCCTTCGTATATGCGCGTATCGTCATACCCCTTCTCCCCTCCTCTCTTCGAGAGCGCTCATGGCGATGAGCGCGTGCATCGCGGCGCCCACCGGCATGGCCTCTTCGTCCGGATCGAACAGCGGGCTGTGCAGCGGATGGCAGAGGCCGCCGCGCCCCACACCCAGGTGCCAGAAGCTTCCCGGCACGCTTTCCAAAAACGCGCCGAAATCCTCCGTGGTCAGCGTGGGCGGATCGTCGCCGACCATGTCCCTGCCCAGCAGCTCCACCGCGCATTTCCGGACGAAGCGCGTCTCGTTTTCATCGTTGATGACGCCTGCGTAGCCCCAGTGTATGCGGGTGTGCGCCTCGCAGCCGTGTATCTCAGCCGTCATCGATGCCACGGACTCTATGCGCTGCGTGAGCTGCCTTCGCCTTTCCGCCCCGAACGAGCGCAGTATGCCCTGAAGCGTCGCCCCGTCCGCCAGTATGTTGCGCGCCGTGCCCGCCTCCATGCGGCCTATCGTGATGACCGCGGGCTCCAGCGGGTCGAGCTCGCGACTCACCAGCGACTGAAGCTCCATCACGATGGCGCTGGCCGCCACGACGGCATCGCGGCCCAGATGCGGCTCCGCCCCGTGCGCGCCACGCCCCATCACCGTGATGTCGAACGGGTTGGACGCCGCGTAGGCCCTGCCGGCGCATACGGCCACCCTGCCTGTCGCTGACTCAGGCGCGACGTGGCAGCCGAACACGCGCGACACGCCGTCCAGCGCGCCCTCGTCGATCATGCGCTGCGCGCCGCCGTCGCCCTCCTCGTCCGGCTGGAACAGCAGGCGCACGCCGCCCTTCAGTTTGTCCGCGCGCCGCACGAGCAGGGCCGCCGCGCCCAGCAGCATGGCAGTGTGCATGTCGTGCCCGCAGGCGTGCATGACGCCCGGCACGGCTGAGGCGAACGGAAGCCCCGTCGCCTCCGTGAGCGGCAGCGCGTCCATGTCCGCACGCAGCGCAACGAAGGGCCCGTCCCCTGCCCCGCGTATGTCGCACACCACGCCGGTGTCCGCGCAGGCGCGCGGCCTCAGGCCCAGATCCGAAAGCGCCTCCATCACAAGGCGCTGCGTCTCGCGCTCGGTACGGCCCAGTTCGGGATGTGCGTGTATCGTCCTGCGCCACGCGGTCATGCGCGGCATCAGCGCGCGCGCCTCTTCAAGAAGATGATGCATGTCAGCTCTCCAGTATATGTATGAACCGCGCCAGCCTGTCAAGGCCCTCCCGCAGTTGGTCCATGGAATAGCAGTATGTCAGGCGTATGTGCCCCTCGCACCCGAAACAGCTGCCGGGCGTGGTGGCCAACCCTGCCTCGGCGATCATGCGCCTGCAAAACGTCTCGGAATCCATGCCGAAGCGCGCGATCGAGGGGAACAGATAGAACGCGCCCTGCGGCGCGACACATTCAAGGCCCATCGCGTCGAGGCGCGAAAGCGCATAGTCGCGCCGCGCCCTGTAGGTCTCGCGCATGGGCGTCGGGTCCTCGCTGAACGCCTGTATGCCCGCCTTCTGCGAGAAGGAGGCCGTGGAGACCACCGAGAACTGGTGCACCTTGCCGATCTGGAGGGCGACGTCCCTGTCGCACAGAAGGTATCCGAGCCTCCAGCCCGTCATGGCATAGGGCTTTGAAAAGCTCTGCACGACGATCAGGCGGTCGCGCATGTCGCGGTAGATCGAAAAAGAAGGCGCGTCGCCGCCCAAATAGCAAAGCTGCCGGTACACATCGTCCGTGATGACGAATACCGGCGCGTCCTTCAGCACGTCGTGCAGCGCTTTTAGCGTCTCCTCGGTATACACGCAGCCCGTGGGGTTGTTGGGCGAATTGAGTATCAGCGCTTTCGTGCGCGGCGTGAGCGCCCTCTTCACGGCCTCCGCGGACAGCTGGAAGCCGTCCTCCTCCGTGGGGATGGGCCTGAACACGCCCCGGCACAGCTCTATGATGGACCGATACAGCCCGAACGCGGGCGTGGGCACGAGCACCTCGTCCCCCGGGCGTATGATCGAGAACAGCGCGGCGAACAGCCCCTCCGTCGCGCCCGACGTGACGATCACCTCGTCAGGCGCGTAGTCCATGCCGTACCTGTCGCGCTCGAAAGCGCAGACGGCCTCGCGCAGGCGGATGTGGCCGTTGTTCTGTATGTAGTGCGTATCGTTGGCGATGAGCGAATCGATCGCCGCCTGCCTGACGGGCATGGGCGTGTCGAAGTCCGGCTCGCCCAGCGTGAGCGCGATGCAGCCGGGCGTCTCGTTTGCAAGCGCGCTGAAGACACGTATGGCGCTGGGCTTTACGCCCAGCACCGCATCGTTCATATCCGGACGCATGGTCACAGCGTCCTCAGCAGGTCGACAAGGCCCGTCTTCGAGGAGGTCTTCTCGTCCTTCTGCTTGATCACGCGCGCGGGCACGCCCGCCACGACCGCGTTTTCCGGCACGTCGTCGATCACGACGGAGCCCGCCGCGACCACGGCGTTCGCGCCCACGTGCACGCCCTCGATCACGACGGCGTTCGCGCCGACCAACACGCTGTCTTCTATGATCACCGGCACGGCGCTCGCGGGTTCGATCACGCCCGCCAGCACGGCGCCCGCGCCTATGTGGCAGTTCGCGCCGACCGTGGCGCGTCCGCCCAGTATCGCGCCCATGTCGATCATGGTGCCGGGGCCCACGGACGCGCCGATGTTGATGACCGCGCCCATCATGATCACGGCATTCTCGCCTATGGTGACCTTCTCGCGTATGATCGCGCCCGGCTCTATGCGCGCCTTGATCTCCTTCATGTCGAGCAGCGGTATCGCGGAATTGCGGCAGTCGTTCTCGATCACGATGTCCTGGATGTTCTCCCGCTGCGCCTCCAAAAGCGGCTTCAGGTCGTTCCATTCGCCGAACACGACCTTGTCGCCCGCGCCGAACACCTTCGCGTCGCCGTAGTCGACAGGCCCGCGCTCCTTGACGTAGAGCTTTACGGGCGTCTTCTTCTTTGAATCCGCGATATAGCGGATGATGTCTGCTGCGTCCATATGCTACTCCTTATCCTTCGTTCACAAGCGCCTGCATGTCGTAGAGCCCCGCAGGCCTGCCTGCCAGGAACTTCGCCGCCTTCAGCGCGCCGGAGGCGAACAGCGCCCTGTCGTGCGCCTGGTGC
>SVGK01000274.1 GCA_015056395.1 Clostridiales bacterium | reverse complement strand
CTTTTCGCTGCCCTCGACCAGTACCGCCGCGCCGAAGTACCCGGTGCCCCTGTACTGCATGAAGTGCTCCTTGTCGAGCGAGACGCCCATCGCGGGGTCGGCATGCGATATGTCCACGCTGCACAGCATGTTCAGGTACCCCTGTGCGCTGTAAGTGACGAACGCGGGCACATCTCCCGCCGTGAGCGCGCTTCGATACACGTCGATGGGTATGCCCGGCACTGGATCATACTCGGTCAGCGCTTCGAGCACGGCTTCGGTGGCGGGGGTATCGAACTGTACGGAGGCGTCGCCGTTGCTTGAAGAGATGGCGTATCTGACGTGCTCGAACCATTCGTCGTCATAGGCCTCGACCGATATGGGCGGCTTCTCGAACTGTGCGTCGTCGGCTTCCGCTGGCGCGGCCGCCTGCCTGTCGCTCAGTATGAACAGTATATTGGATTCCGCGCCGCGCATGGCTTCGAGGCATTCGGCCGAGAGCGTGATATCGGCGTTCCCTTCATCCGTCGCCGTGACGCCCGCGGCGTACCAGTTCATGCCGCCGCTGAAGCTGCACAGCATGCCAAGCGTCTTAGCGCCTTCGGGTATCGTCGCGGTGACGGGGAGATTGGCCGTGATGCTGTCCTGGTCGAGCGGCTCATGCTCGACCGTCAGGCAGAAGTAGTCTATGATCTCAAGCGAGGTGAAGTCGAAGTCGGCCGGGACGAAGCCCTGCGATACCGCGTCGAGCATCTCTTCATCAGTGATCCGCCATGTCGACCCATAGCTTTCGTACAGAAGGTCGGCAAAATCCGTGGCCGGTGCGGCCGTGACGGCCCCGTCGGCCAACGCAGCGGTGGGGAAGAGCATGAACAGCACGCATAAGAGCACTGTGAAGAACTTTTTCATGAAAAGACCTCCTGTCATTTTTCGCGGAACAGCACATAGCAGGCGGCGCCCCAGCCCTGCCGTATCACATCGACGACCTCGGACGGTATCACCGTCTCCAGCAGGCCTTCCGCGGTGCGGCCAACCTTGACGGGCGTCCAGTGCGGCCGGTCGCCTTCAAACGTGACGATGGCGCCTGTAAAGCTGTCATTCTGTTCGAACATGTCGCCAAGCGGCATGCCGAGGTTGATGTCCTCGGCCGCGTCTATCCCGCTGAGCCCCAGGCAGAACTCCAGGCAGGCTTCGTATCGGGATGCAGCCGCGTCACGGGACGATGTCTCGATATCACTGCCGATCAGAGCGTCAGCCGTGGCGCCCATGCGGCTGATCGGCGCGAGGGACGGGTATATCGTGGCGATGCCGGCGCTGGCCGGCGCGGGTATCGGGAAGGCCGTGGGCGATGTCCTGTTCTCGTGCGGACAGGCGAATGTGGCGACGACGATGTCGCACGCGCCTGAGGCCGCCCTCGTGGAAACATCAGAGGGCACCGTCAATTTACCCGGCGCTCCGGCGATGTCGACCAGCGTCATGGTATCGCCTTCGAGGCAGAGAGCTGCCGCGTAGCGATACGCGTCCCCGTCGGGGTCCGGGCTTACCGAAAGCGTGATGTCCGCGGTCGGCGCGTCCCGTTCGACGGATACGGCGCTTACGCCGTCTATGGAATGCTCCCAGCTGTTGAGTATGCTTTCGGATATGCAGCCGCTGTCGATAGCGCTCCGCAAGACGCCACTTTGGAATATGAACGGCGTCCCCTGTCTGCGCAGCAGAAGCAGGGCCCTGTTTGCCAGCGCCTCGTCGAACACAGGCGCGTGTGCCTCCTGATCGGACGTGATGTCCTCCAAACCCGTTTGGGGCGCATCGCCGGCCAGCAGGAACATGACACTGGCCTGCGCCGCGCGCATGGCCGCGATCGCATCCGCGTCGAACGTCGCCTCGACCACGTCGCCCTGGAGCTTTGCCGGTACGCTGCTCCAACGGAATGTGCCGTCAAGCACGCACAGGACGGCGACGACCCTGCTGTCAGCGAAGATCGCCGCGTCGGGTTCGAACGACGCCGTGATGGCCCCCTGCTCGTCGTCGAGGCCGCTCAGCTTGAGCGGGAAATAGTCGACGATGTCCATATCGCCTTGGAGCGCCGCAGCATCGGAGACCGCGTCGTCGAGCGTCCAGAGCGTGCCGTAGCCGCGGTACAGTATTTCCGCCAGGTCCGTGACGGGCGCGGCCGTGATGCGGCCGCCTTCCGCGCCGCCGTAGGTGGTGAGCAGCAGCGCCGCCGCGCACAGCAGCAGTATGCGCTTCACGCGCCCTTCCGCGGCATTCGCGATCGATCGTTCAAATCGGTTCATATATCTTCAAATTCATCCCTGAGTATCGCATACATCTCCACATCGACATAGCGGCCCTTGTTGTAGACCTTCTCGCGCAGCAGCCCTTCATGGCGCATGCCGCACTTGCGCATTACAGCGCCCGAGGCGGGGTTCTTTACCTCGTGTATGGCCTCGACGCGGTTCAGCCTGAGGTCGTTGAAGGCATGGTACAGCACGGCCCGCAGCGCCTCCGTCATGATGCCCCTGTTCCAGAAAGGGCGGGAGAGGGAATAGCCGACCTCGGCGCACGCGTTGTCGTTCTGTATCCACATGTAGCCGATCGTGCCTATGACCGTGCCTGTCTGTTTCCATTCGATGCCCCAGCTGGCCGGCTCGCACGCGCGGTACTTGCGCTGCATGAAGCGTATGTAGGATTTGCTCTCGCCTATGGTGCGGTGCGCGTCCCACAGCACATGCCTGGCGACCTCTGGGTCGCGGCTGTAGGCGAAGATGTCTGCGGCGTCGCGCATGGTGAGCTTGCGCAGCACCAGTCGCTCGGTCTCGATCGTGGGCATATAGGCGCTTCCAAACAGTTCAATCATGCTTACCCCTTGCTCCTGAGCATGCGTTCGGCCAACAAAAGTCCCGCTACGGTCTTGCTGTCGTGTATTTGGTCGGAGACGACGAGGTCGACGGCCTCTTCGAGCGGCATGCGCACTACGTTCAGGAACTCGTCCTCGTCGGGATGCTGCCTGTGGCGCGTGAGTCCCGTCGCGAGATAGATCGATATGCGCTCGTCGCAGAAGCCCACCGTCGTGAGCAGGTCGTCCAGATGGATCCAGTTTGCGGCTTCCAGCCCGGTCTCTTCCGCCAGCTCGCGCTTTGCGGCTTCAAGGCGGTCCTCCTGCTTGCTGTCGAGCTTGCCCGCGGGGATCTCCAGCAGCACTCTGTCGACCGGTGCGCGGAACTGCCGCACGAGCGTGACCTGGCCGTCCTCGTCCACGGGCACGATCGCGGAAGCCCCCACATGGCGCGCGATCTCGCGCTTGGCCAGCCTGCCGTTGGGCAGGCGGTTCGTCGCATGGTCGATGTGCAGTATGATGCCGTCATAAACGCGCTCATTGGATATGTTCGTCTCCATGATGGCGCTGTCGTCGTATACTCTCATGGTCGAGATCCCCCTTGCTGAATTCAAAAAGACAAAGGACAGAACATCTCCTGTGATGTCCTGTCCTTTTCATCATCCTTCCAATACGCTGCCGTTTGTCAGACGGTGTGCATATGCCGAACCGTATTCCTTTTTTATGGCTTGATAGGCGGCCTTCATGCACACGCACCGCGCGCCGGTATTGTGGGCATCAGTGCCCAGTGCGTCGACCAGTTCCTCTTCGAACACGTGCTTGACGAAGCGGTTCCCCCAGAAGCCCTGGCTTTTGATGACCGTCCTGCAGTTGACCTGGAGCTTGACCTGGAAGTTGTCGCGCAGCTTGTCGACCTGTTTCGGATGCTTGAGCAGGCAATAATAGCGCTCCATGTGCGCGATCACAGGCGTGTATCCTGCGCTCAATATCTGGTCTAAGGCCTCTTCGATCTTGGCAAGTTTGATGTCC
>SVGK01000273.1 GCA_015056395.1 Clostridiales bacterium | reverse complement strand
GCGGCCTCGTGTACGCGCTGATCACGGGCATACAGAAGATACGCCTGAGCGGCGCGGAGAACCGCGCGTTCAGCAAGTGGTCGCAGCACTATGTGAAGAGTGCGGAGCTGACCTATCACCCGCCTGCCATCATACGCCTGTCCACTGTGCTGACGACCGGCATCAGCTTAGTCGGCACGGCGGTCATGTACTACGTGTCGGTCAGGTCGAACGTGACCGTCGCCGATTACTATGCGTTCAACACGGCCTATGCCTATATCTCCTCGGCGTTTTCGGCGCTTGCGAGCGTCGCACTGTCCGCGGCGTCCATAAAGCCCGTCATAGGGCTTATCAAGCCGCTTCTGGAGGCGCAGCCGGAGACCTCGGATTCGCGCGAGACCGTGACCCGCCTGTCCGGAAGCATAGAGCTCTCGCACGTGACGTTCGGCTACGACCCGGAGAGCAAACCCCTTTTCGAGGACTTCAGCCTGACGATACCCGCGCGCCAGTACGTGGCCATCGTGGGCCGAAGCGGCTGCGGCAAGTCAACGCTCGTGCGCCTGCTGCTGGGCTTCGAAAAGCCCTCGCGCGGCGTCATCAACTACGACCGAAAGGACCTGCAGCGCCTTGACCTGCGCTCTGTGCGCAGGCAGATCGGCACCGTGATGCAGGACGGCAAGCTGTTCTCGGGCAGCATATTCGAAAACATCGTGATCTCGGCGCCCATGCTCAAGCTGGAGGACGCGTGGAAGGCCGCGGAGATCGCAGGCATCGCCGACGACATCAGGGACATGCCCATGGGCATGAACACGATACTGCAGGAGGGCGGCGGCACGATCTCCGGCGGCCAGCGCCAGCGCCTCATGATCGCGCGCGCCATCGCGCCGAAGCCCCGCATACTGATATTCGACGAGGCGACATCGGCGCTCGACAACATCACCCAGAAGAAGGTTTCCGAGGCGCTGGACGCGATGCGCTGCACCAGGATCGTGATCGCGCACAGGCTTTCCACGATCAAGCACTGCGACCGCATACTGGTGATCGACGGCGGCAAGATCGCCGAGGACGGCACCTATGACCAGCTGATCGCGCAGAACGGCGTGTTTGCCGAGCTGGTCGAAAGGCAGCGCCTGGGCAACGACTGAAGGCCCACAGATTGTTTTTGACAAATCGCCTGTTATCGTGTATAATACATTCCAGAAGGCGTGCCGGTGATCGGCATTCCTGAACGGGCGGCGTCGTGACGGCCGCCGTCCAAACACTTTACTGTAAAGGAAGGATGCACCATGAACTGTTTCGCCATCGAGAAGGTCATCGGCAGAGAGATCATCGATTCCCGCGGCAATCCTACTGTTGAAGCTGAGGTCGTGCTGGCCAACGGCATTTGCGGCCGCGGCGCGGCGCCCAGCGGCGCCTCCACCGGCGAGTTCGAGGCTCTCGAGCTGCGCGACGGCGACAAGGCCAGGTTCGGCGGCAAGGGCGTTTCCAAGGCCGTGAACAACGTCAACACCACCATCTGCGAGGTCCTGAAGGGCATCGATGCCCGCGACACCTACGCCGTCGACGCCGCCATGCTCAAGGCGGACGGCACCAAGGACAAGTCCAACCTGGGCGCGAACGCCATACTGGCGGTCTCCATCGCCGCGGCCAAGGCGGCCAGCGAGGCGCTGGGCGTGACGCTGCACCAGTTCCTGGGCGGCGTGCAGGGCAACAACCTGCCGGTCCCCATGATGAACATACTGAACGGCGGCGCGCACGCGGACAGCTCCGTGGACACGCAGGAGTTCATGATCATGCCCGCCGGCGCTTCCTCCTTCAAAGAGGGCCTGCGCTGGTGCGCCGAGGTGTTCCAGACCCTGAAGAAGCTCATCAAGGAAATGAAGGACGTCACCGCCGTGGGCGACGAGGGCGGCTTTGCTCCCAACAGCCTGGGCGGAGATGAGGACGCCATCGAGCTGATCCTGAAGGCCATCAAGGCCGCCGGCTACGAGCCCGGCAAGGACTTCGTGCTGGCCATGGACGCCGCCGCTTCCGAGTGGAAGAGCGAAAAGGGCAAGGGCTTCTATCATCAGCCCAAGTCCGGCAAGGACTTCACCTCTGACGAGCTGATCGAGCACTGGGCTTCCCTGGTCGAGAAGTATCCGATCATCTCCATTGAGGACGGCCTGGACGAGGAAGACTGGGAAGGCTGGCAGAAGCTGACCGCGAAGCTGGGCGACAAGGTCCAGCTGGTCGGCGACGACCTGTTCGTCACCAACACCGAGCGCCTGGCCAAGGGCATCAAGCTGGGCTGCGGCAACTCCATACTGATCAAGCTGAACCAGATCGGTTCCGTCTCCGAGACGCTTGAGGCCATCAAGATGGCGCACAAGGCCGGCTACACCGCCGTCACCTCCCATCGCTCCGGCGAGACCGAGGATACCACCATCGCCGACCTGGCCGTGGCCCTCAACACCCGCCAGATCAAGACCGGCGCTCCCAGCCGCTCCGAGCGCGTTGCGAAGTACAACCAGCTGCTGCGCATCGAGGAGTCCCTGGGCGCGAACGCCGTCTATCCGGGCTTCAACGCCTACAACGTAAAGCGCTGAGTTTTACCCTGAGCCGATATCTTCTCAGCGGGGCCGTTCCAAACGCATGGAACGGTCCCGTTATTTACGATTGTGTGATTGACACGCAACATTTGAAATGATTATAATATAATTTAAGTTCAAATGATCATAGGCGGTGAAGGCATGCAGGACGAGAAGCGCGTGAACAGTCGCAAGGGCAGCCGGGCGCGCAGGCGCATGAAGAGGCGCATCTCATTCGTGACCGGGCTTTTGATCGGGCTTACGCTGATCGCGCTCTGCCTGGGCGCGCTGCTGGCGTATATGAATTACACCGGCTACGGTGCGACGCCCGCCGCCGTGACGGAGACGCAGGGCGCTGCTTGAGCGTTCGGAGAGGAGCCACTATGCCGCTGTACGATTATAAATGCCCCAAGTGCGGCCATCGTTTTGAAGTTCTGAAGACCATATCGGAGCGCGAGAACGCCGTCTGCGAAAAGTGCGGGAGCAAGGTCGAGCGCATCTACCAGGGAAAATGTGCGTTCGGCGCAGTAAAGGGAAGCGCCGGCTGCTCCGGACATTGCGCCGGGTGCGCGGGCTGCGGGTCCCACTGATATCCTCTGAAGCGAATGGAAAGGGCCGGAGCATACCGGTTTGATGATTTAGATCAATGGATGAAAGATTCCGCATAGACGGCGGCTCGCGCCTGGAAGGCGAGGTCTCGGTCAGCGGCGGCAAAAACGCCGCGCTGGCGATCATGCCGGCCGCGCTGTTGGGCGACACGCCTTCGGTCATCGAAAACATACCGGACATCGACGATGTGCGGTGCGTGATCGACATGCTCGAATGGCTCGGCGCAAAGGTCGATTACCGCGACAACACCATGTGGGTCGACCCCCGGGACGTGGACAAGTACGAGCTGCCGCAGGAGCTGGCGACGCGCATGCGTGCGTCCTATTACTTTGCGCCCGTGCTGCTTGGCATATTCGGCCGCACGAACGTGCCGTTGCCGGGCGGGTGCCTGATCGGCGCGCGCCCCATAGACTTTACCGTCAACGCGATGTGCGCGCTGGGCGCGAACGCGCGCATAGAGGACGATCGTCTGGTCGCGGAGGCCGAAGGCGAGCTGGTCGGCGCGGACATATTCCTGGAGATGCCGTCGGTAGGCGCGACCGTCAACAGCATGCTGACCGCCGTTTCCGCGCCGGGCGCGACCATGATACACAACGCGGCGAAGGAGCCGCACATCGTCGACCTGGCGAACTTCCTGTCGAGCATGGGCGCCTATGTCAAGGGCGCCGGCACGGACGTGATCCGCGTGCGCGGCGGC
>SVGK01000272.1 GCA_015056395.1 Clostridiales bacterium | reverse complement strand
CGGCGAGGTGCGTGCGCGTGCGCTGTTCCACATCTCCATCACGCTGATCGTGGGCTATCTGTGCGCGTGGGGGCTCTCGGGCTTCATCACGGCCGCAGCGTCCTGGCGCACGGCGTTCATGACCACCGGCTGCATCACGGCCGTGCTTGGCATAGGCTCGTTCATGGCCATGCGGGACGAGCCGCAGATCGAGGCGGAGGGCGTGCGTCTGGAAACACCCGAAAAGCCGATGCCCATCGCCGCGCTGCTGTTCGGCACGGACCTGCTTCTCCTGATGGCCGGATGCGTGATGAACGGCTACGTGCGCGACGGCATCATGAACTGGGCGCCCAAGCTGCTGGTCGAGACGCAGGGCTTCTCGCTGAACAGCGCCGTGGGCGTCGCGCTGATCATACCTCTGATCAACTATCTGGGCATACAGGTCGGGCGCATCGTGTACAAGCGCACGGGCGGCCGCGTGCGGAACGCCATCATGCTGCTCATGGCGGCGGGCGCGGTCGCCGAGCTGCTGCTGCTGATCGGCTACCGCTGGGGCGCGTTCTTCTGCGCGCTGTTCCTTGCGCTGTGCTCTGCGATGGCCTACGGCGTGAACCCGCTGATCACGTCGTTCCTGCCCATGGAGTACCATCAGGCGGGCCGCGTGGGCTTCGTGGCGGGCATGGTGGACGCGCTGATCTACCTGGGCAGCGCGCTTTCGGGCACGCTGACGGGTGCGCTGTCGAGCGGCCTCGGCTGGAACGCGGTGTTCGTATCGTGGATACTGTGCACGCTGCTGGGTGTGGCGGCGATGATCGGGTCGATACGCATGCGCATGCGCAAGCGAATCTGAGCACGCAGACAGATACAGGGACGGGGCATTTGCCCCGTCCCTGTGCGCGTTTTGGCGATCAGCCTATCGTGACGCTCTCGCCCTGCGGCAGCGGCTTTTCCTGACCTGCGAACCTGAGCGTGCCGCCCGGCACGTCGGCGCACGCCGTGACGCGGCCGTTCTCGAACGCGATGCGTACGCGGCCGCCGGCGATCGGCACCACGGCCTCGAAATGCCCGTAGCGTCCCGGCACGGGCGCGACCTCGAACGTCGCGCTGCCTGCGGAGGTGGACCTGACGCCGGCGCAGTAGCGCCCCAACAGCACGATGGGCCCCGCGCCCCAGGCGTGGCACAGCGAACAGCCGTACTTGTCGCCGTACATCTCGTAATGCTCCGTGCCGCTGCGGCTCGGGATGTATTCCTCCCACGCGGACGTGGCGCCGTTGTCCAGCATGCCGCCCCAGTAGCTGTCTATGTAGTCCTGCACGGCTTCGATATGTCCGAGTTTTGCGAACGCCATCAGCTCGAACAGCTTGAAGTAGGGCGTCGTGATCTCGGGATATGCGTCCGTCAGCAGCACGTCGCGCAGTATGGCGCGCTGCGTGGCCTCGTCGACGAAGTCATAGAGTATGGCGAATATGTTCGCGTGGCGCGTGACGTTGCGCCGGCCCGAGGCATACGTGTCTATGAAGGCGTGCCTGTCTTCATCCCAGAAGTCTGCCATGATGCGCTTTTTGAGCGCCTCCGCCCTGCCCAGATAGTCGGGCGCGGCGTGCGTTTCGGGGAAGGGGACGACCGCGCCGGTCATTGCCGAGTAATGGTTCGCACCGGCCTCGGAGATCTCCGCGCGGTCTTCCGCCATGACCTTCGACAGCGCGTCCATCGCCAGATAGACCTGCCAGAGCAATATCTGCTCGGCGCAGAGCGGACCGCCCTTGTCCATGTCCGCCCAGTCTATGAATATCCAGTCGCCGGGGCGGCATACCACATAGCCCGTCTCCTCGTCGAGGCGTTCCGTGATGAAGGCATACAGCGCCTGGAGCTGATCCCATACGCTGCGCACGAAGTCCGTGTCGCCCGTGGCGAACCAGTGGTCGCGCACGGCCAGGAACATATAGGCGGAATAGTCGTTGATCGTGTTGATGTGCTGCACATAGGGTGGCCTGTCCAGCAGCGCGCGTATCGTTCGTCGCGTGACGGACTGGTCGCCGTAGAGATACCGGCTGACCATGTAGGACTGGTACGCGTCGCCGGACCAGACCCAGCGGTCGCGCTTTACGCCGTCCAGAAAGAACTCGCGCGTGTTCAGGTGGAACGCGCGGGCGCATATGTCCCATATCTGCGGCAGACGTTCGTCGTCGCACTTGAACGAGGCGACGTCCTCCGTGGGAAGGTATTCGAGCTGTGCGCTGACGCAGGGCGTGTCGCCGCCGCGCTCGGTCTCCACGAATATGTAGCGGAACGCGCGCGGCGCAAGGCATATGGCGCCGTCGCCTTCGGGCACGCGCTCGAAAAGCAGGCAGTATTCGCGGTCCAGCGCCTCCTCGCGCGACTCGCCGTAGCGCACCGTGACCGCGCCCATGCCCTGCGTCCTGTCGAGCACGACGGGGCCGAAGGACTCGACGCCGAAATCATAGAGCACGCCGCCCTCGACAGGCTCCGTCGAGACGGGCGTCAGGTCACTGTATGCGAACGGGAACACGGCGGGATCGTCCTCGGGGCGCGTGAACATATTCTCGCAGCCCACGGGCCTGCGCGCCGCGCCGTCGAAGTGGGCGACCCAGCTTTCGTCCGTGCAAAGGCCGTCCGCGTCGATGAATATCGCCGGGAAGGTCTCGACGTTGCTGACCTCGATCGTCAGGTCATAGCGCCCCTTCGGGAACGTATGCGCTTGGTTCAGGCCGCCCAGGCGGCGTCCGCCCGCGTTGACATAGCCCTTGCCGCGCGCGTATACGGTCGCGGTCACGTCCTCCGCCAGATCGACGATGGTCGAAAAGCATGCCAGACATTCAGGGCGCGAGACGTGCCACATCACGGGATAGGCATAGCCGTATTCCTCGCGGCGGGCGTGCAGCAGCATGCTGTGATAGAGTTCGAAGTCGCCGGGGTACCATATCCATTTTGCGCCCATGGGACACCTCCTCGTTATAGTTTGGTTCACGCCTTCGCGAGCCTTTCCGCGACGGCTTTCAGATGGGGCATGAGCGCCCTGAGTACCTGCATGTAGCCGTCGGCATATATGTGCATGCCTTCGATGGTGTATTCCGCCTTCAGGCGGCCCTCGTCGTCCGTGATGCCTGCGTTCAGGTCGAGCCAGTCCGCGCCGAAGCGCGTCGCCAGCGCCTTTACCGCTTCGTTGGCGTGCGCGATGCGCGCGTTCGTGCGCTGTGCGAGCACCGGCCGCATCTCTTCGGGCGCGACGGAATCGTTGATGGGGTAGTAAGCCAGAAGGCAGAGTCCAGTCTCAGGAAGGCGCGCGCGTATCTTTGAAAGTATGCCCGCGTAGCGCTCGATCAGCCCGTCGAGGGCGTAGCTCTCCGTGTTCATGTCGTTGGTGCCAATGTTGATGTAGATGTATGCAGGCTCCAACGCGAACACGCACGTGTCCAGCGCGGCGTCCAGTTCGGGCGTGGTGTAGCCTCCTATGCCGCGGTTGTAGACCGTCAGCGGCAGGCCCTCGTCCATGAGCAGCTCGTGCACCGGGAACTGCTCCATGAGGCTGGAGCCCGCGAAGAGTATCTGCCCCTTTTTTGCGAAGCGGTTCAGGCGGCGGTAGTTTTCGAGCTTGATCTGCTTTTCGTCAAATGCCATGGCGTATACGCTCCTTTCACAGGCTCCTGATGAGCTTCACGCACCGACCGATCACGCGCACCTCGAGGTAGTTCACCACCTTCGCGCTGAACTCAGTGTCGAACGACTGCAGCTGCACACGGTTGCCGTCCAGCTTCAGCAGCTTGCGCACGAAGCGCTTTCCGCCTGCCTCGACCAGCATGAGCCTGTCGTCCTCCGGCTTGTTCGCCGGCACGACCAGCAGCAGGTCGCCCGCAAACACGCGGAAGCCGCGCAGCGCGTTGTCGGGACA
>SVGK01000271.1 GCA_015056395.1 Clostridiales bacterium | reverse complement strand
CCCGTTCTCATACAGGTCCAGCACGAGCTTCCCGCTCTGCTTCTCGCGCACGACGGTGCCCGGCGGCACCTCGATCACGACATCCTGTCCGGAATGGCCCGTCTTGCGGTTCGAGCTGCCGTCCTCGCCGTTCTCGGCGGTGAACTTGCGCCTGTAGCGAAAGTCCATCAGCGTGTGCATCCGCTCAGACGCCACGAACACCACGTCGCCGCCTTTGCCGCCGTCGCCGCCGTCCGGGCCTCCCGCCTGCACGAACTTCTCCCTGTGGAACGAGACGCAGCCGTTGCCGCCGTCTCCGGCCTTCACAGTGATCGTGACCTGATCGACAAACAATGCCATTGGCTACCTCGCTTTACTCTTCGATGTTCTTTTCACACAGCCCCTCGTTCAGGGGGCAGCGTTCGCACTCCGGCTTCCTCGCGTGGCATATGCGCCGACCATGCCAGATGAGCAGATGATGTGAAAACGACCAGCGCTCCCTGGGAAGCGCCTGTCTGAGCTCCTGCTCGACCTTCTCGGGCGTGTTGCCCGCGGCAAGCCCTATGCGCCTGGACACGCGGAACACGTGCGTATCCACCGGAATCTGGTCGTCGCCGAACGCCGCAAGCAGCACCACGCCCGCGGTCTTCTGCCCCACGCCCGGCAGCTTCATCAGTTCCGCGCGCGTGTCGGGCACGCGGCCGCCGTACTGCTCGACCAGCGCGCGGCTGGCCAGCACGATGTTCTTCGCCTTGTTGTGATAGAGACCGCACGTGCGTATCCAGGGCTCCAGCTCTTCCGGTTCGAGCTTCGCCATCGCGTGCGCGTCCGGATAGGCCTGGAACAGCTTCTCCGTGACCATGTTCACGCGCTTGTCCGTGCACTGCGCGGAGAGTATCGTCGCCACCAGCGTCTCGAAAGGATTCGAAAAATGCAGCTCAGCCCTGGCCTCCGGGTAGAGTCCCTCGAGGGCCTTGAGTATCTGGTCGACACGCACTTTTTCCATGGCGCTACCCTCCCATTCCAACAGTTGATATTATACTTTCAAAAGTCGCATGGGTCAAGGGAAAAACGGAAAAAAGGGATCCGGCGCACGGTCGGATCCCCCTCTACGCCCGCTTTCGCGGATCAGAGTATCTTGGACAGGAAGTCCTTCGTCCTGGCGTTCTGCGGGGCGGTGAATATCTGCTCAGGCGTGCCCTCCTCGACGATCTGGCCGCCGTCCATGAACAGCACCCTGTCGCCCACCTCGCGGGCAAAGCCCATCTCGTGCGTGACGACCACCATGGTCATGCCGTCGCGCGCCAGCGCCTTCATGACGTCCAGCACCTCGCCGACCATCTCCGGGTCCAGCGCGGAAGTCGGCTCGTCGAACTACATGACCTCAGGCTCCATGCACAGCGCGCGCACGATGGCGATGCGCTGCTTCTGCCCGCCCGAGAGCTGGCTGGGATAGGCGTTCGCGCGGTCGGCCAGGCCCACGCGTTCGAGCAGCCCCATGGCCTTCTTCTCCGCCTGCTCCTTTGTCTGCCGACCGAGCTCGACGGGCGCTACCGTCATGTTGCGCAGTATGGTCATGTTCGGGAAGAGGTTGAAGTGCTGGAACACCATGCCCATCTTCTGGCGGTGTACGTTTATGTTGACCTTGGGGTCCGTGATGTCCACGCCGTCCACCAGCACGCTGCCGCCCGTGGGCATTTCCAGAAGGTTCAGGCAGCGCAGGAACGTCGACTTGCCGGAGCCGGACGGCCCGATCACCACGACCACCTCGCCGCGGTGTATGTCCGTGGTCACGCCGTTCAGCGCGTGTATCTTGCTTGTCTGCCGGCCGTGCGACGCAAAGCTCTTTTTCAGGTCGCGCACCTCGATCAATACGTCAGTGGTCACTGTTCCTCAATCTCCTCTCTTGGATGCCCACCAGCCATGTGAAGAACATGACCAGCGCCAGGTAGATCAGCGCCACCGCGATCAGCGGCAAAAACGCCGAATATGTGCGCGAGCGAATGATGTCGCCGCCCTTCGTCAGATCCTTCACCGCCACATAGCCCGCGACGGACGTCTCCTTGAGCAGCGCGATGAACTCGTTCGAGAGCGAGGGCAGTACGTTCTTGATGGTCTGCGGTATGATGATGAAGCGCATGGTCTGCACATAGTTGAACCCCAGGCTGCGCCCCGCCTCAAACTGTCCGTTGTCTATGGCCATGATGCCGCCGCGCACGATCTCCGCGACGTATGCGCCCGAGTTCAGTCCGAACGCCAGCGCCGCGACCATCGTCCCGTTGTCGGACCAGGCGAATATGACGAAATAGATGATCATCAGCTGCACGACAACAGGCGTGCCGCGCAGCACGGTCAGGTATATGCGGCACAGACCGTTGGCAACGCCGAACAGCCTGCGTCCGAGCGTGGGCCGCGCCGTCTCCGCCGTCTTGTCATAGGTCGAGCGTATCATGGCGATGAACACGCCAATGATGATGCCCAGTATGCCGGCCAGCAGCGTGATCAAAAGCGTCGTGCCAAGGCCGTCCAAAAGGTATTTCCAGCGGTTGGCCTGTATGAAGTTCAGGTCGAAGTCCGCCTTGAATCGTTCGAACCAGGAAGCCAAAGCGCATACCTCCGTAATATACAAATATACGGGGAGCGGGATGCCCGCTCCCCCGGATCAACGTACGTATGCTTTGATCATTCGGCGGTGATGTACTTGTCGATCACGCTCTGCACGGTGCCGTCGGCGATCAGCGCCTCGAGCGCCTCGTTGATCTGCGCAGTCAGCTCGCTGTCCTTGTTCAGGCAGATGGCGTAGTCCTCTTCGGTGTAAGCCGTCTCGAGGATCTTGAGGCCTTCGTTCGCGGCGACGAACTTCTGCGCGGGCTGGTTGTCGATGACCACGCAGTCGATCTTGCCGGAGACCAGCGCGACCACGGCGTCCGCGCCGTTGTTGTAGCGCTCGATCGTGCCAAGGCCGGCTTCCTCGATGTCGCCGGAGCAGTAGATGTCGCCGGTCGTGCCCAGCTGCACGCCCACCTTGTGGTTTGCGCCCTCGGCGAACAGGTCGTCCACGGATGTTATGTCGCTGCCCTCGGGCACGATGACGGACTGTATGCCGGTGGCATAGCTGGTGGTGAAGTCCACGGACTGCAGGCGTTCCTCGGTCACGGTCATGCCGGCCATGCCGAAGTCGACCTTTCCGGAGACCACCGCGTTGATGATGGCGGAGAAGTCCATGTCGACGATCTCGACGCCGTCATAGCCCAGCTTCTTGCAGATCAGATCCGCGATCTCGGCGTCGATGCCCACGATCTCGCCGGTCTCGTCGTCGTAATACTCGTAGGGCGGGAACGCCGCGTTGGTGCCCATCTTGAGCGTCTCGGCGAACGCCGCGCCGGACAGCGCCAGCAGTGAAACCAGTACCAGTGCGATAATCTTCTTCATGGTGATTGCCTCCATTCATTTGATGCACGTATTATACAACATATTCCGCCCGAATACAAGCATTACCCGCCATGTTTAACAGAATATACACGTTTCGTGTATATTCATGCATTCATTGCATATTTATCGGCGTGCCTCGCGCACCATGCATGATTAATTGGAAGTTATGCAAAAACATTCGCTTGACTCTTTACATTTTTCGAATATAATTATTTTGAAGCGCGTGAGACTTGACGCGCGGACAAACCATCAAACGCACAGGAGGGGTCACCCATGGACAAGCTCAAGATCGGCATCATCGGCTGCGGCGGCATCGCCAACAACAAGCACATGCCCGCGCTGAAGAAGCTGGACGACGTCGAGATGGTCGCGTTCTGCGACATCATCGAGGAAAAGGCCGTCAAGGCCGCGAAGGAATTCGGCACCCCGGACGCCAAGGTCTTCACCGACTACAAAGAGCTGCTCAAGCTGGATCTGGACGTCGTGC
>SVGK01000270.1 GCA_015056395.1 Clostridiales bacterium | reverse complement strand
GGCATAGGGCACGGTGGCATAGGCGAGGTATATCGGCAGCGTCAGAAGCCGTAAAAGCACGATGAGGGCCAGATAGACGCCCACGAGTGCGCCGAACAGGCGGTATGCGCGCCGTGTGAGCACGAGCGGCCTCTTCATGGGCATGTGCAGATCCTGAAACAGTATCACGCCGGACGCCGCAAGGAAGCATATGAGCGTGATCCAGCCCGAGACGACGGCGCGCCTCTGTTCGACGGGGATCACGAGCGAAAGCGCGATGGGCAGATACCACTTGAGCGCGCCGCATACGACGCCCGTTGCGACGTTCGTCCTGAGCCAGCGCTCGCGCCAGATGCCCTGCCACTGCCTGTAGGCCGTGAGCTGGTACCGCTTGGACTGGAATATGTGCACGGGATGCGCCGCAGCTAATACACATATGGCCAACACGGCCACGCATTCCAAAAAGGCAAACAGCGTACATCCCTCCCCTGTCCTGTTTCGTCGATCATTCGCGCACGAGCAGCGGGTCGTGCTCAGGGTCGCCCTGGGGCATGTGTTCAAGCGCCATGATCAGCGCGTCCTCGGTGTTCTCGTAGTAGCGCTTTCTGTAGCCGACATCGATGAAGCCGAGCTTGTGATACAGCGCCTGTGCGCGCTCGTTCGAACGGCGCACCTCAAGCGTCATCCAGACCATGCCGCAGTCCGCCGCCATCTGTATCAGCGCGCGCGTGACCATCTCTCCATAGCCCATGCCCTGCCTGTCCGGACGGACGGCGATGTTGGTGATGTGTCCTTCGTCGATCACGAGCCATACGCCCGCGTAGGCGACCACATCGCCGTCCTCGCGCACGACCAGATAGCGCGCGGCCTCGTTCGTGGTCACCTCGTCCAGAAAGGACTTGCGCGACCACGGCCTTGGAAAGCACGTGGACTCGATCTGCGCGACCTGGTCCACGTCTTCCACTGTCATGAGACCTACCGTGATCGTACTCATGCGTCAGCCTCCTGCTTGAGGCGCGCCTTGCGCTCGCGCTCGGCCTGCGGCGCGCGCAGGTATATGGGCGTGAGCTGCGCGCCGGGCATCCACGCTTCCCTGCGCGCCGCCGCCACCACGGCCGCGGTCTCGGGCCTTATGTCGCGCAGGTTCGCCGGGGCGAGGAAGGCCCTGTCGCCCAGCGCGGCCTTGATGACAGGCGCGAATACATCCAACCCGTCGCCCAAAAAGGCGATGCGCCCGTCCGCGGGCAGCTTTTCAAGAAATGCCTCGATCGGCAGCGCGTCGTCGTCCAACAGCCTGTGCGGCAGGCCGCTTGAAACGTCGAACGCGGCGCAGTAGACCTGATGGCGGCGCGCATCCAATATGGGCGCCACGACTCCTTCGTATCCCGCGAAGTTCATCGAGAGCGCCTCGAGCGCGTCCACGCGCGCGCAGGGCACGTCATGCGCATGCGCCAGCCCCTTGGCAAGGCACACGCCTATGCGCACGCCCGTGAACGAACCCGGCCCTGCCACGGCCGCGATGCAGTCGAGGTCGGCGACCGCCAGGCCGCTCGATGAGAGCGCCTCGTCCACCATGGGCATGATCGATTCGGAATGCGTGCGCCCGTGCAGCGCGGTGATCGAATGCAGCACGCGCCCGTCGGCCGTGAGCGCGCAGCCCGCCACGGGGCCCGATGTGTCCACGCAGAGTATGTTCAAGCTTCTGTCCTCCAACGAGATAGCGCTTCGGGGTTGTAGCCCTTCACGCCGGCATTGACGATGCTTATCACGCGCGCCGCGTCGTCATCGTCCGTGCGCTCGATCGTCACGGTGAGCGCGGGTTCTACGTCCAGATCCGCCATTTCCGGCCATTCGACCGCCGCGACACCGTCGCCGCCTATGAATTCGTCCAGGCCGGCCTGCTCGAATTCGTCCGGATCGGATATGCGGTACAGATCGTAGTGATAAAAGGGCACGCGCCCCTCGTGCGGTATCAGCAGCACGAACGTGGGGCTCGGCATCGCGCCGGTCACGCCCAGTCCGCGGCCGAGCCCGCGCGCGAACACGGATTTGCCCGCCCCCAGGTCACCGTGCAGCAGCACAGTATCGCCGGGGGCCAGCATTTGGGCTACGGCCGAGGCGAGCGCAATCGTCTCCTCCTGCCCGTGCGTCATGAAGCGCGTCACTTCAGACATACGGCGCCTTCGGGGCGTATGGAGAGCACGGTGACGGCGCCTTCGCCGAACACGCCGTTCATGCGCGCCTTATACTCGTCCAACAGGTCGTGCGGCACGAAGGCAAGTATCGTACCCGCGAACCCGCCGCCGTGTATGCGCCATGCGCCGCGCCCCTCCAGCATGCGGCGGCTCAGCTCGAGCGCCAGCGGCATCTCCTGATTGTCGCTGCCGGCCACGTAGAGGTTCTGCAGAAGCTTCCAGCTGCTCTCGCCCGAACCGATCACGGCGGCAAAGAACGCCTCCAAGTCGTCCGCGCGCAGTGCGGACACGGCCTCGGTCACGCGCTCGGTCTCGTCCACAAAGTGGAACGCGCGCAGTATCGCGCGGTCGGGGACCTTGTTCTTGAGCGCGGGCACGGCGTCCATCAGCTGCGCCTTTGACACCTTCGCCAGCACGTCTACGCCCATGGCCGCCGCCACCTGCTTCATCTCCGCCGGTATCGCGGCATAGTCCGCGGTGAGGTTCCCGTGGTCGCCGCCTGCCGCGACCACACAGAGCGCGTAGCCCTTCGCCGCAAAGTCGTAATTCATGGACTCGACCACCGGGTCGTCCGGGCCGAAGTCGATGGTCACAAGGCCTCCCTCCGCGCTGGCAGACTGGTCGAGCAGGCCGCTGGGCTTGCCGAAGTAGACGTTCTCCGCGTACTGCGAAATGCGGGCGTTCGTCTTGCTGTCGATCACCCAGCCGTTGTAGAGCGCATCCATCACGGCCGTCAGCATGACCTCGAACGCTGCCGAAGAGGACAGCCCGCTGCCCTTGAACACGGTCGACGTGACCGTGGCGTCGAAGCCGCCGATCTGATAGCCCAGCGCCTTCATGCGCGCCGCGACGCCGCGTATCAGCGCGAACGTTGTCTCCTTCTCGCCTTCCTTCACATCCAGGTCGGAAAGGTCGACGCGGAAGGGCTTGTCGTAGCCTTCGGAATAGAGCGTGACCACGCCGTCGTCCGTCTTCACGACGCAGGCCAGCGTGTCCAGATCGACCGCAGCGGCCAGCACGCGGCCCCGGTTGTGGTCCGTGTGGTTGCCGGTGACCTCGGTGCGCCCGGGCGCTGATACGAAAGCCTCGGGTTCGCGGCCAAAGCGGCTCCTGAACTGGTCGGCCAGACGCTCGTAACGTTCGGTCGGGTCCTTGCCATAGAGCTTCATCAGGCGAGCCCCGTTCGTCTTGCAAAGTTCCTTGACATTCATGGTGAGACCTCCGTCAATGTTTTTTCTTATTCTATCCTATTTTACACCCATTTTGTGAACACTGCAAGCATATCGCATCGCACGCCGTCAACTTTTCTCTTGACATCAGCACAAAAAGGCAATAGACTTGTATCAGACAATAAACGCATGGGAGGGTCTTGCATGAAAAAGGCTGACATAGGACTGATAGGACTGGCCGTGATGGGCGAAAACCTGGTCATGAACATGGAGCGCAACGGCTTCACGGTGGCCGTCTACAACCGCACGGCGGAAAAGGTCGACCGCTTCCTGGCCGGACGCGCGGCCGGGAAGAACATATTGGGCGCGCATTCCCTGGAGGAGCTCAGGGATCTGCTCGACAAGCCGCGCAAGGTCATGCTCATGATCAAGGCGGGCCAGCCCGTGGACGACTTCATCGACAGGCTCCTTGAGGTGCTGGAACCCGGCGACATCATCATCGACGGCGGCAACTCCCACTTCCCCGACACCATCCGCCGCACCGCGAAGGTCGAAGCCGCGGGCCTGTACT
>SVGK01000269.1 GCA_015056395.1 Clostridiales bacterium | reverse complement strand
GACGCCCGAAGAAGTGGTGATGCCCGTGAGCGCCCCGAACGTGAGCATCAACGCGAACTCCTACAGCGAGGACGGCCAGCGCTACCTGACGGGCAGCACGGCGACGTTCTCTTGGACGGCGTCCGGCGACGTGCGCGAGTATCGCATATACATGCGCAGCGACAACGGCACGAGGACGCAGACCGACCAGACCATAGGCACGTCCAAGAAGGTCAACCTGAGCAGCCTCGCGCCGGGTCAGTACCGTCTGTACGTGGGCGCGGTGCCCGTGAACATGCAGTCCGAGGACGACATCGCCTGGTCGAGCGTGTCCTTCTCGATACCGGCGCAGATCGAGGCGGACGACGATCCGAACAAGGAAGAGGAATTCGACGTGCCGCTGGATCCGGTGGAGGGCGCGTCGACGGATACGGAGCAGCAGAACGCCAACGGGGAGGCGCAGTTCGGCGACGCGGCGCAGGGCGATGTGCCCGAGCTCGACGTGCCGGTCAGCGCGCTGGGCGGAGATACCGCCGCGGGCGGCATAGAGGATGTCGAGTTCGGCAGCGTCATAGCCGCCGCCGAGGCGGTCTCCGGCGAGCCCATGCTCGCGGAGAGCCTGCCGCATGCGGAAGAAGAAGCGCCGACCGCCGAAGCCGACGTGCAGCTCTGAACGACCGATGACAAAAACGGCCCCGTGCGCGGTACGCGGCGGGGCTGTACACATATGGATGCAAAGGAGAACGAACTATGGACCAGGGCCTTTTTCTGACGGCCGGTGCGAACAACTTCGTTTGGACGGAGCACATGAACAAGGTGCTCATCACCGCGGCGCTGAGCATGGTGCCCACGTATGAGGGGCGCTACGCGGTGGCGTCGGGCATCGCCATGGGCATGCCCTCGCTTTTCACCTACGCGCTGGCGTTCGTGTGCTCGTCGATTCCCATACCGATCATACTCCTACTGCTGCGCCCGGTGCTCGACTGGTTCTATACGCTGCCCATAAAGCCCGTGCGCGCGTTCGCGGCGTGGCTCGAGAGGCGCTCCGCGCGCAAGCGCGAGAAGATGCGCACGCCCGGCAAGGGCCTGATGGGCAAGCTGAACGCGCGGCTCTCACAGGATACGTTCGAGCTCATCGCGCTGTACGTGTTCGTCGCGCTGCCGCTGCCGGGCACGGGCGTATGGACGGGCAGCGCCATCGCCACGCTGTTCGAGATGCCGCGTTTGAAGTCAGGTATAGCGATACTGCTGGGCAACGCCACGGCGTGCCTGATCATGATGCTGCTGAGCACAGGTGTGAGGGCGGCGATATGAGTGAGGAGTGAGGAGTTGGGAGTGAGGAGTGAGGAGTTAGGAGTTGATAGCGGGCTGCAATTAACAGTTAACGGTTAACAGTTAACAATTGATGGCTGCTGCGAGGCTAGGTATGTGTTCATACTGTCACTCCGTAGGGACGCGGCATGCCGCGTCCGCAGACCTCGGGCATGCTCCATCACATCATCCGATTCCCGGACTTCCCGTAGGGACGCCATTCATGGCGTCCGCCCGCGCGTGCGCACTGCCTTCCATCGACCCCATGATGGGTATTTGCGACACGTGAACATATTGTCACTCCGTAGGGACGCGGCATGCCGCGTTCGCGACCTCGGGCATGCTCCATCGTATCATCCGATTTCCGGACTTCCCGCAGGAACGCCATTCATGGCGTCTGCCCGCGCGTGTGCGCAATGCCTTCCGTTGACTCCATAATGGTCATTTGCAGCACGTGAACATATTGGCACTCCGTAGGGACGCGGCATGCCGCGTCCGCAGACCTCGTGCATGCTCCATCACATCATTCGATTTCCGGACCTCCCGCAGGAACGCCATTTATGGCGTCCGCCCGCGCGTGTGCACAATGCCTTCCGTTGACCCCATAATAGTCATTTACAGCACGTGAACATATTGGCGCTCCGTAGGGACGCGGCATGCCGCGTCCGCAGACCTCGGGCATGCTCCATCACATCATCCGATCATCCGGACTTCCCGCAGGGACGCCATTTATGGCGCCCGCCCGGTCATGGCTCGCCGCACACGCATATCATCCGAAACAAACCGCCCGGTCCCGCATGGACGCCCTATGGCTCGTCCCTCGGTATCCGCGGCGCGACGGGGACCCCTTCCGGCCCCTCACGGGCCACCTTCCCCAATGGGGAAGGCAAGGTCCGCGTTTTGCGAGACACGTTCAAGAACTCCCGTCGTCCGAACGCATCCTCCATACAAACATAACGTTCGAAATGAGGACAAACGTTTCCCGCAGGGACGCCATTCATGGCGTCCGCCCGGTCACGGTTCTTTGCACAACGCGTATCATTCGAAATCCAACCACCGCCCTCACCGACCATTTCGGAGGCCCTCCATGCTCAACATCTACACCGGCCGGAACGCCCTTCTCCCGGGCGCGCTCGTGAACACCCTGCGCGCCTGCGACGACGAACTGGACCAGCTGATCATCGTGCCGCGCCAGCTGACGCTCGAGACCGAGCGCATGCTCTTAGACGCGCTCGACCTGCCCGGGTCGTTCCGCCAGCAGGTGCTCTCGCCGGAGCGGCTCTGCCTGCGCATATTCGAAGCGGCGGGCCAGCCGGACGGCGTGCGTCTGGACGACCGCGGCCGCGTCATGCTGGTGCGCGAGGCGGTGCGGCAGTCCGGCAACGCGCTCACGATCTATCGCGGCGCGGAAGCCCGGCGCGGCTTCGCCCAGCGCTGCGCGGACCAGCTCGAGCGGTTCCGCCAGGCGGGCGTCACGCCCGAACAGCTGCGCGCCTGCGCGCGGGAACAGGCGGGCGACGGGCGCATGAAGATGAACGACCTGTCTCAGATACTTGCGCGCTACGAGGAGGTCATCGCCGGGCGCTATCAGGACGGCGAGGTCGAATACAACGAGGCGGTCGCGCGGGTGCCGCAAGCAACCTTCCTCAGGAAGAGCCGCGTATGGTTCTACGGCTTCGACATGGTGCCGCCCACGCTGCACCAGCTGATGGCCGCCGTCGCCGCGGTGAGCCCGCAGGTCAGCGTGCTGTTCTGCATCCCGGGTGAGCACGACGCGTCCGATGCCGACGTGTTCTCCCCGATGCGCCGCGCCGTGAAGCGGCTTGCGGCGCTGGCCGAGGCACGCGGCGTACAGGTCAACTACGTGCCGGTGAACAGGCAGGGCGGCGGGGACGCGCTGCAGGTCGACCCGCCCGCGCGCAGGCCCGCGCTCAGCGCGCTGGAGGAAGGCCTGTTCGCCTATCCGGCGCGCGAGGCGGACGCGGGTCACGAGGGACTCAGGCTGGCACGGCTCAACAACCCCGAGGAGGAGTGCCGCTTTGCCGCCGCCATGGCCCGCCACCTGGCCTATGAGCACGGCTGGCGGTGGGGCGACATGCTCGTGCTGTGCGACGACCTGGAGGGCTACAGGACGCATCTCGAGGCGGCGTTCGACGCCTACGGCATACCGCTCTTTCTGGCCAGCGACCGCCCCGCGGCGCGCCACAGGCTTGCTGAATTCCTGCTCACGGCGATACGGCTCGTCGACAAGGGCTTCCAGCAGGAGGACATGCTCGCGCTGGCGGGCCTCGGCCTGCTGCCCGTGACGGAGGACGAGGCGGAGCGCTTCTCGAACGCCGTGGTGACGCTGGGGCTCCGGCACACGCGCTTCTTCAAGCCGCTTGCCGACCCGGAGCAGGCGGAGCTCGAGTCGATACGCGCGCGCATGATGGCGCCCATAGAGGCGTTCCGCTCAGGCCTCAGGGCGGCCGGGACGCTTGAAGACCAGCTTTCCGCCATGTACGCTTTCCTCACGTCGTCCGGCGCGCTCGAGAAGGCGGAGGCGCGCGTGCAGGCGCTCTCGAAGCAGGGCCTCTGGGAGCTGGCCGGCGAGGCGGCGCAGGTGGTCAACCGCATATTCGGCACGTTCGACCAG
>SVGK01000268.1 GCA_015056395.1 Clostridiales bacterium | reverse complement strand
GCGTTCGTTGGTCTCTCCCCCGTTTATGATCGTGGTGATGCGAAACTGGGCCGGTCGAACGCCGCATACGTCGCAGATCATGATCGTGCAGCCTCCTCTCGATTGCGAAATACCTGTAGCAACATGTTGCGCAGCACGGCCGCGCGGAGTATGTCCTTTGCGTTGATCGGAAGTGAGAGCGCGTTGCGCGACACGCCCGCGCGCATCAAAAGCGCCTCGTTCCGCGTGAGCAGCTCGAGGTCATACAGATGTTTGATGATCGCGTTGGCCGTCTCCTCGGTCACGGAATTGCCCACGCGCTTGAGCAGCGTATCCAGCAGGTTGTCGTCGTTCTCCGGCTGCATGCGCACGATGCGCACATACCCGCCGCCGCCGCGGCGCGACTCGATGATGTAGCCGTGATCCACGGAAAAGCGCGTCGCCAGAACGTAGTTGATCTGGGACGGCGCACAGCCGAAATGCTGCGCCAGTTCATTGCGGCGCAGCTCGATCTGCGCGCCGCCGCTCATCAATTCCTTGATGAACTTCTCGATAGAATCACTCAATTGTGCCATAAGAACGCCTCCAGATTGACCTTCTTTGACTTATTATAGTCCTTTCCTGACCAAAAGTCAAGTCCTTTGTCGATCCGGAAGCGCTCAAATCGCGCAAACGTTTCAGCAATGCCTGGCGATCGACGCCACGGCCTGCGCGGATATGCCGATCTCTTCGCCCTCGAAGCCCATGCGTTCCGTGGTGGTCGCCTTCACGCTCGCGAACTGCGTGTTGAGCGCGGCGCGCAGATTCGCCTGCATGGCGTCGATATACGGCCTGAGCTTCGGGCGCTGCGCCACGATCACGATATCGACGTTCACGATACGCCATCCGCCATCGTCGAGCAGCCGCACGACATGTTCAAGCAGCTTCATAGACGATATGCCCTTGTACTTCGGGTCGTTGTCCGGGAAGTGCTGCCCGATATCGCCCATGCAGGCGGCGCCCAGCAGCGCGTCCATCAGCGCGTGCACCGCGACGTCCGCGTCTGAATGGCCATCCAGGCCCTTTTCGTGGGGCACGTCGACGCCGCAGAGTATGAGCCTGCGTCCCTCGACGAGACGATGCGCGTCGTAGCCTATGCCGGTATGTATCTGCGGTGCTGCGTTCGCAGCGAAATCAGCCGGTACCGTCATCTTTTTGTTCCTCTCCGCACCGGGCGCCTGTACGAGCGTCACAGTGCCTTCATAGCGTTCGAACAGCATGGCTTCATCCGTCGCCTGAAAGCCTTCAAGCGCGGCGCGCTCATGATACAGGCGCAGCTTCTTTGCGTCGAAGGCCTGCGGCGTCTGCACGGCCCTGAGCCCGTCCCTGTCGACCGTATGTACCGTGCCGTCCGCATCCAGCTGCTTTATCGTGTCCGTCATAGGCGTTGAGATCACGCCGCTTCCCGTATCTTCCGCGCCTGCGAGCACTGCGCGTATGATCTCGGGCGTGACGAAGGGACGCGCTGCATCGTGCACGGCGATGATGTCGGCGGACATATCGACCGCCGAAAGCCCCCGCGCCACGGAAGCCTGGCGCGTGGCACCGCCGTAGACGATGCGATCCACGAGTGCGTCCGTGCCCTCTTCCTCAAGCGTGTCCCTTACGCGGTCTGCATCGCCCTCAGCGACGACCAACACGATGCCCTTGAACACGCCCGGCGCATGCAGCGCCATGAGCGTCCTTGAGAGCATGGAGACGCCGTCGATCATGAAAAAGATCTTGTTTTCGGCGAGGCCCGACCGCGCGCCCTGGCCCGCGGCGACCACTACGGCCCAGGCGTTCATGCTTCCAGGGGCCGGAACATCTGCGCGGCATCCTGCTTGGCGACATGTTCCGCGATGGAGACGATCTCGTATTCCGAATACTTCTCGCCGAAGCGAATGCCCAACACATCCCCCACGCGCACGTCCGTGCCTGGCTTCGCCTCGCGCCCGTTGACCGTTACGTGTCCCGTCGAGCAGGCGTCATTGGCGACCGAACGGCGCTTGATGATGCGCGAGATCTTCAGGTATTTGTCCAGCCGCATGGATGTCGGCGTCGCCTTTTCGACGGGCTTTCTGTTTTCTATGGCTTTTCTGCTCATTCAGACTGCCTCCTTTGGCCGATGCAGAGATAGCGAAAGCGCTTCGTCGACGAAGCGCTTCACTGGGGCGGTACAACGTGCCTGCGATCAGAACATGTCCTTGAAGGATTTGCCCGGCTTGAAGGTCGGGATCTTCTTCGCGGCGACCTCCATGGGTTCGCCCGTCCTGGGATTGCGGGCCGTGCGCGCGGGGCGCTCCTTGACGGCAAACGTGCCGAAGCCCACCAGCTGGATGGAGTCGCCTTCCTTGAGCGTGTCTTCGACGATGTCGATAAAGGCCTTCAATGCGGCTTCAGACTGCGCCTTGGTCAAACCGGTGTTCTCTGCCATCTTGGAAACAAGCGTGTTCTTATTCATGATACCAACCTCCAACATAGTGAATCTGTATGTGTAACCATTCAAATCATGCATCCGATATGCGGACTGTCAGTTACTACTTCATTTTCTATATACGCACACGGGTCCTTTTATTCCTGCCGATCAGGGACGTTGTGCGACAATTTTACATGTTTTTTCAGATCGCTTCGTTGTTGTGGGTCGAGCGTGTCGAGCGAACAGGTGGTCTCGGTCTGCTCCATCCGACTTATCACACCGTCCGCGGCGCGATCCAACGCGATCTCGGGGTCTATGCCCAGCGCGCGGCACGCATCCGTGAGCGTCAGCAGCGCCTCGCCTGCGGCGATCTCCCTGTCGTCGCGGGATCTCAGCTCCGCAAGCGCGCTTTCCGCCTCCTTGAGCGCCTCCTCCGGCGTTGTCGGCGCGCTGAGCGCGTTGTCCAGCCGCTTCAGTATCTTTCCGGCGCGCATCAGCGCAGGAAAGCTCTTGGGCACGTCCTTCATGCTCTCCGCATACGTCTTTTGCCCGCGTTCCGCCATCTTGTTGCGGGTCCAGAGGTCGTTCACGGCGCCTGCGTCTGCGGCATTGTCCCCGCCGAATATGTGCGAATGACGGCGTATCATCTTCTTTGCGATGTCGGTGGTGACGTCCTGCAGCGTGAACTCGCCGTGGCGGCGCGCAATGCCCGCGTGCAGCACGACCTGCAGAAGCACGTCGCCCAGCTCGTCGGCCAGATGCCACGTATCTCCCTCGTCTATCGCGCCGACCGCTTCGTAGGCCTCCTCGATCATGTACGGTCTGAGCGAGGCGTGCGTCTGCGCCCGATCCCAGGGACATCCGCCGGGGTCAAGGAGTACGTCGATCACCTGGCAGAACCTGTCGAAATCGAACCGCTCGAGCCGTTTCAGGTCACGCACCGCGGGGATCAGCGCGGCGACCGTATGATCGTAGTGGCTGAGCCTGTCGAGCTTGTAAAGCTCTATCGAAGCGAGGCCTCCGGGCTGCGTTACCGTGCATATCCAGTCGTCCGGATATGTGTCCTGCAGTCTGAGCTTGAGCTCCGCCGCGAGAGGGCGCGAATCGATCTCGCGCACCACGGTATTGAGGCCCGAACTGAAGGCGGCCTCGTCCCAATCGGAAGCGCTGATCGAAAGCACGGGGCCGGCAGCGTTCGAAAGCAGCGACGCCTCCGCGGCGGGCCCGGGCACGATCTTCATCGGGACGCCCCTGGCGGCAAGCGCCTGTACCGAGCGGTCGCGCACGTCGAACACGCCGTAGACGACACTTCCCCCGTCGCATGCCTCTATCAGGCTGTCGGCGACGCGCCCGGCGTGCTCATCAAAGTCCTCGCAACGGTCATACAGGTCGTCAAAGGAGCCGAACGGTATGCCCTGCGCCGTAAGCCATACGGCGCAGGCGCAGCGCGCCGTATGCAGGAGTATCCGATCCCCGCTACGGAGCGCCCGCATTGCTTCGAGCGTCAGATCGCCCTCGCCGTACCCGTGCCCTATGACAGTGATCGTGTTCATGGCCATCCTCTCTCATTGGCTGT
>SVGK01000267.1 GCA_015056395.1 Clostridiales bacterium | reverse complement strand
AGAAGTACCGCCTGTTCACGAAGGAGATCGGCCAGGAGACGGCGTATCTTTCGCTGTTCGCCAGCTTCATCGTGAATGCCGACCAGATGGCGCAGGCGTATGAGGACATCTACGGCGAGCCTCTGGAGTACACCTACGACGCCTCGAGCTTCGAGTTCGAAGTGCCGGAGCAGAACGCAGGCGTCGAATACCTGTGGCGCTTCTCGCAGATGAAGATGACGTTCATCGGCGACGGCGACGAGCTGGTGCTGGCGGTGCACAACTCCACCGCGGACGATCCGGCGCTGGCGCTGGCCTCCGGCGGCAAGATCGGCAACCGCGAGGAATCCGGCTACAACATCGCCTGGTGCACGAACCTGACGCCCTACACCGGCCTTGAGAACTGCGAATACATGTACGTGGTCGAGGGCTGCGGCAATCCCGCCGGCGCGCGCCTGTTCATTCGCTACATCACCGGCGGCGCGGACGGCAAGTCCGGCGGCCTGAAGCCCTTCTCCAAGGAAGGCAACTGGCCCGTGCGCGACGACGTAGAGTGCGACTGGAACCCCGCGACGCTTGAGGAGTGCGGCGCGATCGAGGGCGACCTGGAGTCCATCAACGACGTGTATCTGGATACGCAGGACATGTGGATCTACTGGCTTGCGCAGAATCCGAACATGTAAGCACGGGACAAAACGACGAAGGTATGGGGGGAAGGGCCCGCGCAAACAGGCCCTTCCCCCGTTTGGGGAACGGATGAAGGCAAAAAACAACGCAGGCGGCCGCGGATCCGGCATGGACAGGCGCGCGGAGCGCTTCTGGAACACGTTCCTGTTCACCGAGAACGGAAGGCCGAAGAGCGGCTTCGGCGTGTACACGTTCTCGCTGAGCATCGTCTTTGCGGTCGTGTACGCGCTGTGCTATGAGGGCGCGATACGCCTGCTCACGGACGTCACCGCGTCGTGGCCCGTGTGGTGCGGGAACCTGTCGATCGCGTTCACGGCCAGCGCCGTGGGCGCGGCGGTCTGCTGCCTGCCGCAGCGCTTCCTGCGCGACAGGCGGCTCGTGCTGGGCGGGCATCTGTGGCTGGTGCTCTATGCGGCGGTCGTACTGGTCGCCATGCTCGTGATACTGCGCTTCGGCGAGAGGACGGTTGCTTTCCTGTATGCCTACGGCTGGTTCGCGGCGCCGCCCGTGGCGGTGGGGACCATCGCGTCTTTCCTGCTCTATCGAAGGGGCGGGAAATCCTCCGGGCCGCCTCAGACGGAACCGGAGTGGAAGAAGTATGTCTACCGGCGGTGATGCTATGCTTTGCCTGCGCTTTTTGAACGTGGCCGACGGCGACGCGATACTGGTCGAGGACGGCGATTTCCGCATGCTGGTGGATGCGGGGCGCGACATCGTAGCGTTCGATCCACCCGCGGCGGACTGTGCGGCGCATCTGAAGGCGCTGGGCGTGCGTCATATCGACCTTGCGGTGATCACGCATCTGCACATCGACCACATGGGCGGGCTTGAGCGCATCATGGACGAGGGCATCGCCATCGACAGGCTCGTGAGCGGGTACTTCCCATCGCAGCCGGGGCTTATACTGCCGGCCTCGCTCGATGCGGAGGACACCGTGGAGAAGATGACCTGGCACCTGGATCTCTGGTCAGAGCAGATCGCCCGGCTCATGGCGGCGGGTACGCGCTGCGAGGAGATACGCTCGACCGTGAAGGGCCTGCGCCTGACGGAGAGGCTGGAGGCGGACATAACGCTCCCGGATGTTGCGGTACAGGCCTTCCAGGATCGCGTATGGGAGGCGATGTTCCACGGCGGAGCCGTATCCTATGACGAACAGTATGCCGCGTCAAAGCTGCGCAACCCGAATTCACTCAGGGTCAGGCTGCGCTATGCGGGACGCGAGATCGAGCTTTCGGGCGACTGCCTGGGTGCGGTCTGGGAGCGCGAGGACATCGCGCCGTGCGACCTGTTCAAGGTGCCGCACCACGGGGACGCGAAGTCCGTGACAGAGCTGCTCGTCGAAAAGCTGAGACCTGCGCATGCGGTGATCTCCACGGGGCGCACGTATCTGCCCGAGAAGGACAGGCCTTCGCGCGCTGTAGCGACGCTGCTCAGGGAATGCGGCGCACAGGTCTGGTACACGGACAGCGTGGACGACGGCGTCGGACCTGTCAGGCGCTGGCCTTATGTACGATTCATCATACGGGAGGATGGCGCGCTCGTGCCGCCTTCCGGAGAGGAGCCATGAGATATGATCACGACGGTGCTGTTTGACATGGGCGGTACGCTCGAAGACATCTGGGTGGACGCGGCGTCTGAGATGGAGGCCATAAGACAGGTCGACGCCATGCTCAAAAGCTTCGGGCTCGATCCCGGATGCCCGATCGAGGAGCTGAAGGCGCGCGTGGACGCCGGCTGGGCGGCCTACGGGCGCTTCCGGGATCCCACGAACATCGAACTGAAGCCCGTGCAGATCTGGCGCGACTATGTGCTCGCGTCCTTCGGCTTTCCGGAGGATGTGCTCGTGCCGAGGTGCGAGGCGCTGGCACACATGTGGGAGGTCACGCACTTCCACAGAAGGCTGCGTCCGCGCGTCAAAGAGATGCTGGAGGGCCTCAGACAGGCCGGCTTCAGGCTGGGCGTGATCTCGAACACGGCGGCGCTTTATCAGGTGTTCGACACGCTGGAGGAGTATGGCATACGCGGATACTTCGAGGACGTGACGCTTTCGTCGATCACGGGCTTCCGCAAGCCCTGCACGGACATATTCACCGTGTCGCTCAGGCAGATGCGCGTGCCCGCGTCGGAGTGTGTGTACGTGGGGGACACCATGTCCCGCGACATCATAGGCGCAAAGCGCGCGGGCTTCGCCGCGGCGATACAGATCACCTCGAAGCTCACGGCGGAGAAGGATGCGAACACGGCGAGGGAATTCGAGCCGGACCGCGTCATCACCGATATCTGCGACGTGCTGCCCGTCGTAAAGGCGCTGGCGGACGGGACACATTGACGGAATATGCATAAGGCTTGCGCGGAAGGGAGGCGGGCGTACATGATCAGCGCGGTTTTGTTCGACATGGGCGGCACGCTGCACACATCGCACACGGACGAAGCGCGCAGACTCTGGTTTGCGCGCCGCCTGATGGACAGGCTCGGCGATTACGGCATCGGGATCGGCCTCTCTGAGGAGGCGTTTTCCGATCTGCTCGACAGGAATGCCGCGGAATACAAGGCGGAGAGCGAGCGCACATACAGGGAACTGCCGCCCGACGTCGTGTGGAACGAATGGTTCCTGAAGGGCCTGGACATACCCGCGGAACGCATTAGGCCCATCGCCGAGGAGCTGAGCTTCCTCTACGACTACGAGCGCGTCTGCAATGTAAGAAGGCCCGGCCTGGTCGAATGCATGGCGGCGCTCAGGTCCGCGGGGCTCAGGCTGGGCATCATCTCGAACATCATATCCGAAAGCATCGTGCCGCACTTCCTCGCGGAATACGGCATAAGCCAGATGATGGACTGCGTCGTCACATCGTCCGGCACGGGACTGCGCAAGCCCTCGCCCGCGATATTCCGCGTGGCGGAGGAGGCGCTGCGCCTGCCGCCCGAGTCGCTCGTGTACGTGGGCGACACGCTCTCGCGCGACGTGCTGGGCGTCAGGAACGCCGGCTGGTGCGCGGTGATACAGATCGACAATCCGGCTTCGCGCCACCGTGACGCGGGGCTTGAACATGCACATATCGAACCGGACTACTTCATCCATGACCTGAACGAGATCCCGGCGCTGATCGCCCGGATCGAAGAAGAGGAGCGCGTATGAAAAAACAGGGGATCGACACGATATTCTTTGACGTGGGCGCGACGCTGCGCTATGTTGTGGAGGACGAGGCTTTCGCATCGGCGGCCGAAAAGGCGCTGATGGAGCTTACGGGCACGACGGAGCCGCACGACGCGTTCTTCGAAAAGCTCGAACGCAACTGGAAGGCGTACCGCAAGCGCGCCAAGAAGGAGCTGCTTGACGTGAGCGAGATGGAGCTCTGGCTGCAATAC
>SVGK01000266.1 GCA_015056395.1 Clostridiales bacterium | reverse complement strand
GTATGTAGATGACCGGCGGGCGGCCGTTTCGAACCGCACCCGCAGCGGCGGCCTCCAGGCCGCCTCGTACTTGCCTTCCCCGTTGGGGAAGGTGGCCGCCGCAGGCGGTCGGAAGGGGTCCTGAACGGCTTGCATGGTCAGGCACGGCGGTATGCCCGGGCGCCATGGATGGTGCCCCTGCGGAAGATCATTCATACCATCGTCCGCAGCGGCGGCCTCCAGGCCGCCACGCCCCCCGCAGCCGCATGAAGCACACGGACGCGTCATCGTCATCCCTCCAGCAGCTTCACCAGCTGCGCCGCGGCCGCCTCGGCCTCCGGGCCATCGGCCAGCACACTGAGCCTCGCGCCGGGGTACAGCTCCATCGCCAGCACGGAGATGAGCGAGTCCGCCTGAAAGCGCGCGCCTCTGTATTCGATCTGCAGCCCCGCGTCGAACTTCGAAGGCAGGTCAGTGATCTTCGCGGCGAGCTCCGGCGTCAGGCTGCCGCCCGCGCGGAACACCGCTTCTCTCTGTATCATATCGCAAAACTCCTCTCAAGGTCTTTCCGTTCAAAGTCCGGTGTCCTCGCCGCAGCGCAGCTTCCCGGCGATGTCGGCGATCTTCGCCATGCGGCTGCGCACGCCGGACTTGCCCAGCGGCGGCGTCAGCATGGCGCCCAGGTCGTTCAGCGACGCCTCCGGATGCTCGAGCCTCAGCTGCGCGACGGCCCTCAATCCCTCCGACAGCTTGTCAAGCCCCGCCTGTTCGTCCAGATAGCGTATGTCCTCCGCCTGCGCCTGCGCCGCCTGTACGGCGCGTTCGATGTTGGACTGGTCGCAGTTCATTTGCCGGTTGACGCTGCCGCGCACGTCCTTCCTGATGCGCGCGTCCTCCAGCCGGAGCATCGCGCCGCTGGCGCCCAGCAGCGTGAGCAAGTCGCCGATCTCCTCCGCGCGCTTGCACCAGACCACGTGGTCGCTCCTGCGCACCGATACGCCCGGCGTCATGCCGAAGCCTCGCAAAAGCCCGGCCACGCGCGCGGCAAACCCCTCGTTCGGCGCGGTGAATTCCAGATGGTACTTCTTCTCCGGGTTAGTGACCGTGCCGCACATCAGGAACGCGCCGCGCAGGAAGGCCACGCGCTCCTCTTCGGACGGGAAGGCGTCCTCCGGCGGCGTCAGCGCCAGTCCAAAGGGGAGCCGCTCGTCGTACAGACACAGCTTTGATAGGAGCGGCATCACCGCCTCCTTCGGCAGCACCAGGTGGTAGCGCATGCGCCCGCCCAGCGCCTCCGTGCGGCTGGTCTGTATCTCCGCCGTCACGCCCATGAACGTCTTCAAAAAGTTGAAGTACCGCTTCGTGATGCGCGCGTTCCCGGCCGTGATGCGCATCCTGTAGGTCGAAGGGCCCATGCCCTGCACCGCCCACGTGCCCGCGACGGCGGCGGAGAGCTCGCTGAAGGCACAGTCCGCGCGCTCGCACGGCACGCGCGCCATCTCCTCCTTCGCGTCGGAAGAAAACGACATGGCCTATGCCTCCCGTTCCTCGCCCACGATGCGCACCTCGGGCTCCAGCCGCACGCCGAAGCGCGCGTACACGGTGTCCGCCACGTGCGCCATCAGGTCCAGTATGTCCCTCGCGGTCGCGCCGCCGGTGTTGATGACGAAGCCCGCGTGCTTTTCGCTCACCTGCGCGCCGCCCACGCGGCAGCCCTTGAGCCCCGCCTGCTCGATCAGCGCGCCGGCGAAGTGCCCCTCGGGCCGCTTGAACGTGCTGCCGGCGCTGGGGTAGTTGAGCGGCTGCTTTTCGCGCCTGCGCGCGTTCAGCTCGCGCATGCGCCCCGCGATCGCCTCTGGGTCGTCCGGCGCGAGCAGGAACCGCGCGCCCAGCACGATGCCGCCCTCGCGCAGAGGCCTGGTCGTGCGGTAGCCCATCTCCATCTCCGGCTGCGAAAGCGTGCGGACCGCGCCGTCCATGAGCACGCGCGCCTCAGTCAGCGCGTCGGAGAGCTGTCCGCCATACGCGCCCGCGTTCATGCAGCAGCCGCCGCCCAGCGTGCCGGGTATGCCCGACGCGAATTCGAGTCCGGCCAGCCCCGCCGCCTGCGCCGCGGCCGCCACGCGCGCCAGCGTCGCGCCGGCCTGTGCCGTGAGCGTGCGGCCGTCCACGTCCACGCGCGCGAACCGCTCGCCCAGTATCACGACCAGCCCGCGCACGCCGCCGTCGCGCACCAGCAGGTTGCTGCCGTTGCCCATCACCATGGCCGGCGCGCCGAAGCGCCGCGCCGCGTCCAGCGCGGCGATCAGCTGTCCCTCGCTGCCCGGGAACGCGACGACGTCCGCCGGGCCGCCCACGCGGAACGTCGTGTGCAGCGCCATGGGTTCGTCGAACATGATCTGCCCTTCCGGGAATATGCCCCGCAGGGCGTCTGCAAGTCCAGTCATGCGGATCTCCTTATATGATTTAGAAGTTGAAATAGATGAAGGGATTGTAGTCCACGACCACGACGTAGCTCACCGCGACGACCATGAGCGCCGCAAGCGCCGCCGCGCCCGCCCACTGCACCGCCCATTCGGGCACGCGCGCCTTCTCGGTGAGCCACCTTCCCGCCGGCAGCCCGCACACGACGCCCGCCAGCAGGAACGCGCCGTACTCCTTGAAGAACATGCCCGTTGCCGCATCCCACGGCGCGCCGCCGAAGCCGAACATGCTTTTGAAGAACAGGCCCGCCGCGGGTATGCTCTCGGAGCGTATCAGCACCGTCACGATCACAAGCAGCGTCAGCGCATAGGGTATGCCCGGGAAGGGATGCCTCTCCATCCACTTGCCCAGCCCCGTCTCGCGCTCGAACGCCTGCAGCACGAAGAAGCTCACGCCCCACAATACGTATGTCCACGCCGCGCCGTGCCAGAGCCCCGTGCAGAACCAGACCATGAACAGGTTGAACATGAGCCGCGCCTTGCTCTTCACGCGGCTGCCGCCCAGCGGGAAGTAGAGATAGTCGCGGAACCACGTGCACATCGATATGTGCCACCTGCGCCAGAACTCCGTGACCGACCTGGAGAGCCACGGATAGTCGAAGTTCTCGAGAAAGTGGAAGCCGAACATGCGCCCCAGGCCTATCGCCATGTCCGAATAGCCGGAGAAATCGTAGTACACCTGCATCAGGTAGGCCGCCGCGCCGATCCACGCGTTGGCGGTGGAGAGCCCGCTGCCCAGCAGCCCGTAGCACGAGTCGGCCAGCAGGCCCAGCTGGTTTGCCAGTATCAGCTTCTTGCAGAAGCCCACCATGAACCTGCGCGCGCCCAGCGCGAAATCCTCGAGCGTCTCGCGCCTGTCCATGATCTCGTCCGCGACGGTCTGGTAGCGCACGATGGGGCCGGCGATCAGCTGCGGGAAGAACGATATGTACAGGCTCACGTTGATCAGGCTGCGCTGCACCTGTCCCTTGCCGCGGTAGACGTCTATGACATAGCTCATCGCCTGGAACGTGAAGAACGATATGCCTATGGGCAGCGCGATGTCGGGTATGCGCACCGCCTGCCCCGTCAGCCCCGCCCACGTGCGCAGGAAGAACCCCAGGTACTTGTACACGCCCAGAAGCCCCAGGTCGCACACGCACATGAGCGCCACGACGCGCTTCGCTTTGCGCCTGTCGCCGCGCACGCGGTCGACCCAAAGCCCGAACAGCCAATTCGCGACGATCGAGAGCATAATCACGAACACGAACTTCGGCTCGCCCCAGGCGTAGAACACCAGGCTCATGAGCATCAGGAAAAAATTCGACGCCCTGCGCCAGCGCCTGAGCAGGAAATACCCCGCAAGCGTGAACGGGAGGAAGTAGAACAGGAATATCTTGCTTGAGAATACCATTCGGAGGAAGGCTCCTTATATTGCGGAATAGACGCCTTCGGCGTATTGAGGATCCATGTTCCATTATAACGCAAACGGCATGATTTGTCTATGAGAAAAACCGCGCGGATCAGGGCAATCGCTTACGAACCGAGAGCGAAATTACGCACGACAGAGAGGGCATAATCGAAGGACCAGGCACAACGC
>SVGK01000265.1 GCA_015056395.1 Clostridiales bacterium | reverse complement strand
CCTGCGGATCCTTTCGAAACGTATGTCCTCCTCGCCGCGCCCGCAGTTGGGGCAGGTGTCGCCTATGATGCCGTTGAAGCCGCACACCGGGTCGCGGTCCACAGGATGGTTGATGGAGCCGTAGCCTATGCCGCTCTCCTTCATCAGGCGTATGATCTTTTCGAAGGCCTCGAGGTTCTGGGAAACATCGCCGTCCAGCTCGACATAGGAGATGTGGCCGGCGTTCGTCAGCGCGTGGTAGGGCGCTTCCAGCCTGATCTTGCGCGCCGCGTTGATCGGGAAGTATACGGGGATGTGGAAGCTGTTGGTATAGTATTCGCGGTCCGTCACGCCGGGTATCACGCCGTAGCGTTCGCGGTCGATCTTGACGAAGCGGCCGGAGAGGCCCTCCGCGGGCGTGGCCAGCAGCGTGAAGTTCATGCCGGTCTCCTCGGTCTTGGCGTCGCACATCTCGCGCATATGGCCTATGATCTCAAGACCCAGGTTCTGCGCCGTGGCGCTCTCACCGTGATGCGCGCCCACAAGCAGCTTGAGCGTCTCTGCAAGGCCTATGAAGCCCACGGACAGCGTGCCGTGCTTGAGCACCTCGCGCACCTCGTCGTCCCACTTGAGCTTTTCGCTGTCCAGCCAGATGCCCTGTCCCATCAGGAAGGGATAGTTCCTGACGTGCTTGCGCGCCTGTATCTCGAAGCGGTCGAGCAGCTGGTCGAACACGAGGTTCACCGTGTTGTCGAGCAGCTCGAAGAACACGTCCAGATCCTTCTTGGCCTTTATGGCCAGGCGGGGCAGGTTGATCGACGTGAAGCTCAGGTTGCCGCGGCTGTAGGAGATCTGCTTGTCCGGGTCGTATTTGTTCGCCATCACGCGCGTGCGGCAGCCCATGTAGGAGATCTCGGTCTCCGGATGTCCTTCTTTATAGTATTGCAGGTTGTAGGGCGCGTCCTGGAACGAGAAGTTCGGGAACAGGCGCTTTGCGCTGGTGCGTATGGCGAGCTTGAACAGGTCGTAATTCGGCTCGCCGGGGTTGTAGTTGATGCCCTCCTTGACGCGGAATATCTGTATGGGGAATATGGGCGTCTCTCCGTTGCCCAGCCCCTGTTCCGTGGAGAGCAGCAGGTTGCGTATCGCCATGCGCGCCTCGGGCGAGGTGTCCATGCCGTAGTTGATGGACGAGAAAGGCACCTGCGCGCCGGCGCGGGAGTTCATCGTGTTCAGATTGTGTATCAGGGCTTCCATCGCCTGAAAGGTGTCGCGGTCCGTCTCGCGCACGGCATGCTCGTGTGCGAACGCCTGCAGGCGCGTGATCTCGTCGGTGCCTATGCCGAGCGCCGCAAGGCACTCCGCTTCTTTGGCGTCATACTCGTCGTGATCTTCAAGTGTCGGGCGCAGGTCGTGCTGCGCGTCGATCTGCATGATGATGGCGCGCACCTTTTCCTCGGCATCCTCCATGCCGTTCAGCAGCTCCAGCGCGCGTATCATGTTGTCGCGGTAGCGCTTGACGAAGGTCTTGCGCACGCCTTCGGCCATGGCGTAGTCGAAGTTGACGATGCTCTGGCCGCCGTGCTGGTCGTTCTGATTGGCCTGTATCGCGATGCAGGCCAGCGCCGCGTAGGAACGTATGTCCTGCGGCTCGCGGATGTGCCCGTGGCCCGTGGAGAAGCCGTTCTCGAACAGGCGCAGCAGGTCGATCTGGCAGCACGTCGTCGTGAGCGTCAGGAAGTCCATGTCGTGGATGTGTATGTCTCCGGAGCGATGCGCCTCGGCGTGCTCCGGCTTCATCATGAACATCAGGTTGAACTGCTTCGCGCCCTCGGAACCGTACTTGAGCATGGCGCCCATGGCGGTGTCGCCGTTGATGTTCGCGTTCTCACGCTTGATGTCGGAATCGACGGCGGCCTTGTTCGTGATGTCGTCATAGATGCGCATGAGCCGCGTGTTCATCTCGCGTATGCGCGTGCGCTCCGCGCGATAGAGTATGTAGCTCTTTGCCGTGCGCACATAGCCGTTCTCGATCAGCACGCGCTCGACCGTGTCCTGCACGTCTTCGACGGTGGGCACGTCGATGGATTCGTTCACCATAAGCTCGTGCACGACCTGCTTGGTCACTTCCTCGCCGGCCTTGCGCGATTTGGCCGAGTGGCTGGCCTGGAAGGCGCGCATCACGGCATTCGTGATCTTTTCCTCGTTGAAGGGGACTTCCCGTCCGTCTCTTTTGCGTATCAAGTCGATCATGTGACGCACCTCTTGTGATGATTCTACGTATTGCCCATTATATGGTGTATCGGCTGTAAAGTCAATACGAAATGTAGTGGTATCGGCCGATGTAACCGAATTGTAAGAACTTGTCCTCCGCGCGTCGCTCAAAGCGCACGATACCAATTATAAGGCATATCGCCAGTGAAAACAAGTGGGCAACATGACGAAAATCGTCAAGATATGGTCAAATTTGATGTCCGTACGTCGTTGACAGCCGTGTGCATTTGCGTTAAACTGTGCTGTAGCAACATTCTCCGGGAGGACTTGACATGAAGCAGGCGAAGGCGCTGATCGTAAACGAGAACATGAAGGGGCGCGACGTCGTCGCGGCCGGCGCGCGCATATCCACACAGGAGGGCAATGCTCTGGGGATACTGGCGCGCAGCGGCGATACGGAAAAGGATCTGAAGCTCATCAGGCGCGTGGCCTCGTCCGGCCATCTTTCCGTGATGGAGCACCATGTGTTCAACATCGCGTTCAACGACGTGTCCGTGATGGTCGAGCAGTTCGTGATCGAATCCAGACTGGCCTCGTTCACGGTGAAGTCGCGCCGCTATGTGGACTTTACCGAGGCGGGTTTCGTCGTGCCGGAGGACCTGTCCGAGCCTGTGCTTGCGGAATACAGGCGCGCCATGACGGCCGCGTTCCAGTGCTACGAGGCGCTGCAGTCCGCAGGCATACCCAGGGAAGACGCCCGCTTCGTGCTGCCCTATTGCCTGCGCAGCAACTTCATCGTGACGGTGAACCTGCGCGAGCTCATGCACATGATCGAGGCGATGCTGATGGGGAGGGGCCGTCACAGTCCAGAGCTTACAAGCCTCGGCCGCCAGCTCTACGACCAGGTCGACAGCCTGTACCCGGGGCTCATGCAGTCCCTCTTGGGCGGCGCAAATGACGGATCGGTGCGAAGGGACGCCATATCGCCCGCGCGCGGCGAGGCCGTGAAGGCACGCGTGACGCTGACTGGCGCGCCTGTCGACCCGTCCGGGACCCTTTGCGACGCCATGCGCTTCACGGGACGTCTGCCCGAAGGCGACATCCCCGCGCTGCTGCGCGACAGGCGGCCGAGGGAGCTTGAACTGCTGCACTTCACATGGCGCATAGACGGGATATCGCTTGCGTGCCTCACGCACTTCACGCGCCACAGGATGGTGAGCGCGCTCATACCCGATGTGAGGGAAGCTGTTCGACGCGCCGATTACGTGCTGCCGCCCTCCGTGGAGGCTTCGCCGGAGGCGAAGCAGGTCTACTGCGCGGCCTTTGCCGACATGACGGACGCGCTCAAAAACTGCCTGGCGCACGGCATGGACGAGGCCTGCGCGGCGTACTTTGCCCAAAGCGGACTGGTCACGTCGATCGTGTTCGACATGAACGCAAGGGAGTTCATGCACTTTGCGGCACTGCGCACATGCGCGCGCGCGCAGTGGGAGATCAGGGAAGTCGCCATGGACATGCTGGGCGCGGTCGAACCGCTCTATCCCGCGCTGTTCGACCGCTTCGGACCGAGCTGCGCGCTGCTGGGGCGCTGTCCTGAGGGAAGGATGAGCTGCGGGCAGCCGGTCGACGGCTATCACATGCTCATGGAAAAGAGGGGAAAGTGAGAATGTGGCGCATAGGAGCCATACCGTACAGGGACAAGGGCTTGCAGTATCTCCCGCTGGGATACCTGAGAGGTTTGAAGCACATCGGCGCTTCGCCGGTGATGCTTCGCTATGAGACGCCTTTAGAAGAGGTCCCGGCGATCGTACGCCGACTGGACGGCATTCTGTTCACTGGCGGCGTCGACATAGAGCCGGGCGTGTACGGCGCGTACCGCG
>SVGK01000264.1 GCA_015056395.1 Clostridiales bacterium | reverse complement strand
CCCCGGCCCAGCACGGCCTGAAGTGGCACGTTGCCCATCGTCACGACCCACTCCGGGCTGACGATCTGAAGCTCTTCCATGAGCCACGGCCTGAACGCCTCGATCTCCGCGCGCGTCGGCGGGCGGTTGACCCTGTTCCCGGACTTCGACAGGCGCGTGGGGCGGAACTTCACGGCGTTGGTCACGTACATGTCGTCCCTCTCAAGCCCCGCAAGCGTGAGGAACATGTCGAGGTTCCTGCCCGCCTTGCCTACGAAGGGCCTGCCCTGCAACGCCTCCTGTGCGCCGGGGGCCTCGCCCACCAGCGCGACGCGCGCGCGCACGTTCCCCTCGCCCGGTACGAAGCCCTCCGCCTCGTCCGGATAGCTCCGCGCGACCCAGGCGCGCAGCGCGTCATTGAACTCGACCATCGGCATGCTCCTCTTCGTCAAGCTTTGCCCTGACCTTCTGGAAGTCCTCCCATGCGGCCCGCTTGAGCGCGGGGTCCCTCAGCAGTGCGGACGGGTGGTATGTCGGCATGAAGCTCACGCCCTTGCGGTCGAACCACCTGCCGTGGTCGCGCCCTATGAATATCTCTTCATGCAGCACGTTCACCGCTGCCGTCTTGCCCAGCAGCACGACCACCCGCGGCCTGACCAGCGCGAACTGCTGTCTCAGATAGCCCATGCAGGCGGCGGCCTCGTCCGGCGTGGGCGTGCGGTTCCCGGGCGGGCGGCACTTGACCACGTTGCAGATGTAGACCTGGTCGCGCGACAGGTCGATCGCGCTCAGCATGCGCGTCAGCAGCGCGCCGGACGCCCCCACGAACGGGCGCCCCTGCCTGTCCTCCTCCTGTCCGGGGCCTTCGCCGATCAGCATGAGCCTTGCGCTGTAGTCCCCTTCGCCCGGCACGATGTTGGTGCGCCTCTCGCACAGGCGGCAGGCGCGGCAATCGCCAAGTCCCGCGTAGAACTCCTGCCATGAGATCCGCATCGCGCCCTCACCCCTGTCCTGTCGATATGGTCAACGGTGTCACCTGCAAATCTTTCGCGTTTACTCCGGTATGATCAGCGCGTCGGTGAAGATCTGCCAGAGCACCTTGAACATGCTCTGCCCTTCCGCCATCACATAATCCACCAGCGATTTGATCAGGAAGGCGCAGGCGATGATGACGATGACGCCTGCAAGTATCCCCAGGAAGTCAAAGAAGCCCGTGAACACCTGATAGCGCATCCTGCGCTTTTTGACCTCGCTGCGCGTCTGTATGCGCATCATGATCGTTATTCCCCCTTATGACGCGATCTCGGGACCGACGTCGATGATCTCGTTGACGGGATTGTACGTGCTCTTGCACAGAAGCTTGCGGCTGACCTCGTTGCCCAGCGCGTCGGTCACGACCTTGTACGCCTCGGCGTAGTAGCCCTCGCGCCCCTCGCGGTAGACCACCTGCTGTCCGGGCGCGAGCTCCTCGTTCAGGCGGTATTCCGTCTGGTACTCGGTCGTCTGCAGCGTCTCGGCCTCCACGGTGATCACCTGTCCGTCGTCCAAAAGCCTTCCGTATATGCCGATCTTGACGCGGTTGCTCGAGTTGACATAGGCGACGATGTATATCCTGTCGTCCGAATTGTTCGTGAAGCAGAAGTCCTTGCTGCGCCAGTTCACGGCCGCGTCCTTGCCCTTGTCCACATAGGCCACCGGCATGGAATGCGGATGCCGCTCCGTGACCTTGAGGTCCGCCTTGACTACGGCGTTGAACAGCGTGGTGGAGACCTGACATATGCCGCCGCCGACCTCGTCTATGATGAAGCCGTCGCCGTATGCGTGCGCGATCTTGAAGCCCGCTTCCTCGGTGCGCTCGCCTATCGTATTGTTGAACGAGAACTTGCCGCCCGGCTCGACCCAGAGGCCGTTGATCTTTGAAAGCGCGAGCTTGACGTTGTCCAGGCGGTTCGGGTCCGACGAGGACGCGTCCGTCACCGCAGATGCGATCAGCCCGTAGCGGCTCGAAACGTCCTGCGTGGTGATCTCGGGCAGCACGTCGTGTATGGGCACCTCGACCGTGCCGCCGCCCGCCTCCAGCGCCTGCGTGATGCGCGTGAGCAGCGTCTCCTCGTCCACCTCGACGCCGTTGACCGATTCGTTGAACACGAACGTCCTGTGCTCGACGTCGAAGCCCTGTATCGACGCGCTGACGGGCTCCTTGTTCACGGCCTCGGCCACCCATGCGACGCTGGCCTCCACGCGGTCCAGGCTCGCCATGGTCCTCGTGACCGGGTAGTCCACGCTCTGCGAAGCGCGCCGTTCCGTGATGGCGTCATACCGCTCCGCCAGCGTGCCCCTGCGGCCGGCGTTCCAGGCGTTGCTGATCACGGTGGCGTAGTCGCTGGAATAGCCCAGCTCGCGCGCCGTGTAGTATTCTCCGCTGGTCAGCATGATGGTGCGGTTGTAGTACTGCGGCTCGACATTCTGCTCCCAGTACGCAAGCGTCTGGTCGAGCGTGAGCGTCGTGACGTCCATGCCCTCGATGGTCACGCCCTCGAAGTAGTTGTGCTGGTCCACCACGGCCGCCATGGCGCGGTAGGCATTGTAGTTGAAGTGCTGGCGCAGTATCATCACGCCGATCAGCACGATGCACAATGACAATATGAACGTCACGGCGAGCGAGCCGCGGTTCCTGCGCATGGCGGTGCGCCGCTCCATGAACACGTCCCCGCCGGCGGGGCGACGCGCCTGCGGCGGGCGGGCGCGCGTACCGGCGGCCGTGCGCTGTGCGCCCTGCCCCGCGGGCCGCGCAGCCTGGCTGACCGCGCGGCGGCGCGTGCTGCTGTCCGAGATGCCCGGCGCTGCGGTCCCCGCCGCGGCGCGCCTCCTTATGCCGCTGTCCGAAAGCTCGGGCGCCATGCCCGCGCTGCCCGCCATGGCTCTTCGGCGTATATTGCTGTCCGACGAGCCGGGCGTCGCCGCGGCGTTTCCCGCCATGGCGCGGCGGCGTATGCTGCTGTCCGACAGGCCGGGCGTCGCCGCGGCGTTTCCCGCCATGGCGCGGCGGCGTATGCTGCTGTCCGACAGGCCGCCCTGTGCGGCTGCATTGCCCGTGACGGCGCGCCTGCGCGCGCTGCTGTCCGACAGGCCGCCTTGCGCGCCGGCATTGCCTGAAACGGCGCGGCGGCGCGTACTGCTGTCCGACAAGCCGTTCTGTGCGCCCGTTCCGTCCGCGGCCGCACGCCTCGTGGCGCTGCTGTCCCAGAGGCTCTCGCGCTGCTGCGTCCTGCCCGTCTCATTGGGTCTGAATTCCGACATCGATAACTCCCATATGGTCGTATCCCCGTTTCCGGGAACGCATAAATATATCCATTTCTATTATATATCAGAACCGGCAAAAAACCAAGGACAATTCGTTAATATTCCATGAACAGACGAGAGGACGCGAGATCCTCGCGCCCTCCCTGTGTCTGCCGATACGCTCTCATCAGAAATCCGCGTTGCCCGTGGTCCTGGGGAACGGCAGCACGTCGCGTATATTGGCGATGCCCGTCAGGTACATGACCATGCGCTCAAAGCCCATGCCGAACCCGGAATGCGGGGTCGTGCCATACTTGCGCAGCTCCAGATACCACCAGTAATCCTGGGGATCCATGCCCAGCTCCTCTATGCGCGCCTTGAGCACGTCGTAGCGCTCCTCGCGCTGGGAGCCGCCGCAAAGCTCGCCCACGGCGGGCACCAGCAGGTCGGCGGCGGCGACGGTCTTTCCGTCGTCGTTCACGCGCATGTAGAACGCCTTGATCTCCTTCGGCCAGTCCGTGACGAACACGGGCTTTCCGAAGTGCTTCTCCGTCAGATAGCGCTCGTGCTCGGTCTGCAGGTCGCTGCCCCATTCGATCGGATACTCGAACTTCTCGCCGCATTCTTGCAGTATCCTGATGGCTTCAGTGTAGCTGCAGCGCACGAACTCGCTGTCGCGCACGAACTTCAGCCTGTCGATCAGCCCCTTGTCCACGAAACTGTTCAGGAAGTTCATCTCCTCCGGGCACTCCTCGAGCACCGCGGCGATGATGTACTTGACCATCTCCTCCTGCAGGTCCATGTCCTGCGCGAGG
>SVGK01000263.1 GCA_015056395.1 Clostridiales bacterium | reverse complement strand
GATGTAGCGCAGGAAGTACCACGAGGAGCCCGCCCACTGGGGCATCGTGTCCGTCTCGCGCTGGGCCGGGCCGCCGCAGCAGGGGCAGGTCGTGTTGACCCAGTCGGTCATCTGCGCCAGCGGGCTCTCGCCGTTGTCGGTGGGCTCGTAGCTCTCGACCTCGGGCAGCTTCAGCGGCAGCTGGTCGTAGGGCACGGCCACCCAGCCGCACTTGTCGCAGTGCACCAGCGGTATGGGCTCGCCCCAGTACCTCTGGCGGGAGAATACCCAGTCGCGCAGCTTGTAGTTGACCTTGCGCTCGCCCAGGCCCTTCTCCGTCAGCCATTCGATGATGGCCTTCTTCGCGTCGGCCACCTTCATGCCGTCCAGGAAGCCGGAGTTGACCATGATGCCGTCCTGTATGTCGGTGTACGCCTCTTCCTCGACGTTGCCGCCGGCGACGACCTCGATCACGGGCAGGCCGAACTTGCGCGCGAATTCCCAGTCGCGCTCGTCATGGCCCGGCACAGCCATGATCGCGCCGGTGCCGTAGCCCATCAGCACATAGTCAGACACCCACACGGGGATCTGCGTGCCGGTCACGGGATTGGTCGCCGTGATGCCCCTGATCTCGACGCCTGTCTTGTCCTTGTTGAGCTCCGTTCGCTCGAAGTCGGACTTGCGCGCCGCCGCCTCGCGGTAGGCCGCGATGGCGTCGTAGTTCTCGATCTGCGCCTTGCGCGCCTCGATCAGCGGGTGCTCCGGGGATATGACCATGTAGGTCGCGCCGAACAGCGTGTCCGGGCGCGTGGTGTACACGCGCAGCTTGTCACCGCAGGACAGCGTGAAGTCGACCTCCGCGCCCTCGGAGCGGCCGATCCAGTTGCGCTGCTGCACCTTGACGCGCTCGATGAAGTCCACCGTGTCCAGGCCGTCCAGCAGCTTCTGGGCATACTCGGTGATCCTGAGCATCCACTGGCTCTTGACGCGGCGCACGACCTCGCCGCCGCAGCGCTCGCACACGCCGTTGACGACCTCTTCGTTCGCCAGGCCGACCTTGCACTGCGTGCACCAGTTGATGGGCATCTCCATCTTGTAGGCCAGTCCCTTTTCGAACAGCTTCAGGAAGATCCACTGCGTCCACTTGTAGTAGGCGGGATCGGTGGTGGAGATCTCGCGGTCATAGTCGAACGAGAAGCCCAACCGCTTCAGCTGCGAACGGAAGCGCGCGATGTTGCTCTCGGTCACGATGGCCGGGTGTATGTGGTTCTTGATGGCGTAATTCTCCGTGGGCAGGCCGAACGCGTCGTAGCCTATGGGGAACAGCACGTTGTAGCCCTCCATGCGGCGCTTGCGGGCGATGATGTCCATGGCCGTGTTGGAGCGCGGATGGCCCACGTGCAGGCCCGCGCCGGAAGGATACGGGAACTCGATCAGCGGATAGAACTTGGGCTTGTCATGGCTCTTTTCCGCGGCAAAGGAGTGGTTTTTCTCCCAGTGCGCCTGCCACTTGCTCTCGATGTCTGCCGGGGAATATACGGGGATGTCTTTCATATCGCAAAGCCTCCTGCATGATGTTCCTCAATAAAAAAACCTCCGTCAACAAAGAGACGGAAGGACGTGCCTTTCGCGGTACCACTCTTCTTGATTCGAAGGAATCCACTTGTCGGTCGATAACGGGACCGCCGCCCGGAACACCGGGGCGCTCAAAAACGAGTTCGGCCATGGGCTTCGACTGCCTCGCACCGCCCGGCAGCTCTCTTGCGCCACACCACGACCTACTACTTTTTCTCACAGCACGTTCATTATAATGAATCTGTGCACGAATGTCAAGTTAAACCATGGAACGGGATTGACAGACGCGGTAAAATACGTTAAGATAAGTAAGGATATGACACATTCCGACAGGAGGGATACACATGAAGCGCACCAACAGGTTTTTCGCACTGGCTGTCGCCGTGCTCATCGCGCTGAGCGCCGTCGCCATCGCGCCGGGCGCCAGGGCGCAGGCCGCCTACGACTACTACGATTACACCTACCTGATCGGCAGCATGGAGGTCGTGAACTGCTCATCGTGGACCTCGCTGCGCGCGCTGCCCGACTCCTATTCCACGCGGCTGGCCAAGGTGCCGCTGGGCGCCGTGGTCACGAACTGCTACTACCAGGACGACAGGTACACCTACTGCACATACCAGGGCATCGAGGGCTATATCCTCACGGAGAACCTGTCCTTCATCGCCGGCCCCGTGGGCTATGAGTACGACGATTCGTACTACCTGGGCAACTACCAGGTCGTCAACTGCACAAGCTACGCCTCGCTGCGCGAGTACCCGGATTCCTCGTCACAGCGCATACTGCAGGTGCCGCTGGGCGCCATCGTGACGAACGTGTTCTATCACGACGAGCGGTTCTCCTATTGCGTATACGGCGAATACGAGGGCTACATACTGAACAACAACCTGTCCTGGGTCTCCGGCGGGCAGCCGCAGTACTCCGAGGCCGACTGGCTGGGCAACTGCACCATCGTGAACTGCCTCGTGTACGCTTCGCTGCGCGAATATCCGGACACGAACGCGCGGCGGCTCGCGCGCGTGCCCTACGGCGCCATCGTCACAGACTGCTACATCGTGGACGACCGCTTCGCCTGCTGCACCTACGACGGCATGGTCGGCTACATACTCTTAAAGAACCTCGGCTGGTGACGCGCCGGCTGAAGCGATCGGGCCGCCCTGAAAGGGGCGGTCCCTTTAATTGAGCGCCATCACATAGACCTGGCAGGGGTTCAGCTCGTCCCAGAGCAGCGGGAACACCTCGAATTCCTTGAAGCCCAGGCTTTGATAGAACAGGTTCGTGCGGTCATAGTCCTCATAACAGCCCATTTTGACCGTCTTGACCTGCATGAAGGAATAGCCCTGTTCGGCCGCCACGGCCCTGGCCGCTCTGAACAGCGTCGTGCCTATGCCGCGACGGTGCCATTCCTTCAAAACGCCCATGACCGCAAGCTCGACGGTATCCCTGCCCGTCTGCTTGAGGCACAGGAAGCCCACGGGCGTGCCGTCCTCATAGGCCGCGGCCATGGTCCAGCCGGCGCTTGAACGGATGTATCCTTCGCGCGTCTCGGGGATCTCGAACCATTCCGGCAGGGCCTCTAATATCATCCGGGCGATCCTCATTTTGTCGTTCGGGTCTTGTATGATCTCTGTCATGCGGGGGTTGCCCTCCTATATCCACATAAGTGAATCATCCGTCCGCGCCTCGTCCATCGCGCCGGCGTACTGCGGGTGTACGGGCGAGGCAGGCCTCGCCCCTACGGATCGTTACAGCGTCGTATGGATCGAACGGTCCATCGTCCACGTAACTGCATTGCGTATATGCTGGCTTTGATTCGACGGACATGCATCCCGTCAAATCACCCCGCGCCGCCTTCCCCAGAGGGGACAACCTCATCCGGCGCTCACGCGCCACCTTCCCCAGAGGGCAACGCTGTCAACTTTGAACAAGGACATAACAAATCATAGGTATACGTCGTCCAGCGGGAATGGCGGCTGATAGCCGCCGCTACGGATCACATGATCTGCAAATGTAACCGCATAAACGGCACGGGATCGTCTTAAGTTGACAGCGTTGCCCCAGAGGGGAAGGCAGGTTCGGCGCGCAGGCGCTACAAAGGCCCGCTCCCTCTCATCTCTCTGATGTTCCCCGGGCGAACAGGGCAAGGCAGGCCTCGCCCGTTCGGCGCGACCTGCCTCTGACGTTCGGACCGTTCCCGGTCCTCGCAGCACACGCTGCGAATACGGCTTGCCCGTCGTTCAGCCCTTATGCCTCACCCCACCGTCGAAAGATCCCACGGCTCGTGGATCTTCGGCACGTCGGAGATCAGGCGCTTCGTGTAGGGCGCTTCCGGCTTGAGTATCACCTTGTTGGCCGGGCCGCTTTCCACGAACTTGCCGTGTTCCATGATGTACACGCTGTCCGAGATGTAGTACGCAAGGCCGATGTCGTGCGTGATGAATATGACCGTCATGCCCGTCTCGTTGCGCAGGTTCAGCAGCATGTCCAGTATCGTGGCGCGCGAGCAGGCGTCGATCATCGACGTGGGCTCGTCCGCAAGCAGT
>SVGK01000262.1 GCA_015056395.1 Clostridiales bacterium | reverse complement strand
CCGCCACGAGCCTGCTGAACTCGCTGTTCTTCGACCCCAAGCGCTATGACCTGGCGCACGTGGGCCGCTACAAGTACAACAAAAAGCTCGCGCTGGCGCTGCGCCTGACCGGCAAGACCGCCGCGCAGGACATCATACACCCCCACACGGGCGAGATACTCGCGCACGGCGGTGACGTGATCACCGAGGCCAAGGCCGAGGAGATCCAGAACGCCGGCGTGAACCTGGTGCCCGTGGTGGTCGACGAGACGACCGTCAACATCATCGGCAACAACTTCGTGCGCTTCGAGGCCTTCCTGAAGGAATTTGACCCGGATCTGTTCGCGCAGTACGACGCGAGCGTGATCTCCTTCAAGGAGCGCGTGCACAGGCCGACTCTGGAGGCGCTGCTCACACAGGTGCGCGAAGAGGGCCTGGATCTGAACGAAGAGCTCAAGAGGGCCGCCAAGGACCTGTGCCCCAAGCACGTGCTGATCGACGACATCACCGCGTCCGTCTCCTATCAGTTCGGCCTGTTCCACGGCATCGGCGAGTGCGACGACATCGACCATCTGGGCAACCGCCGCCTGCGCAGCGTGGGCGAGCTTTTGCAGAACCAGATCCGCGTGGGCATGTCCCGCCTGGAGCGCGTCGTCAAGGAGCGCATGGCCATACAGGACAACGACAAGGTGCGCCCGCAGGACCTGATCAACATACGCCCCGTGTCCGCCGCCATCAAGGAGTTCTTCGGCTCCTCCCAGCTGAGCCAGTTCATGGACCAGCCGAACCCGCTGGCCGAGCTGACGCACAAGCGCCGCCTGTCGGCGCTGGGCCCCGGCGGTCTGAACCGCGACCGCGCTTCGTTCGCGGTGCGCGACGTGCACTACTCGCACTATTCGCGCATATGCCCCATCGAGACGCCTGAAGGTCCCAACATCGGTCTGATCGGCTCGCTGGCCACCTATGCGCGCATCAACGAATACGGCTTCGTGGAGGCTCCCTACCGCCGCGTGGACAAGGAGACCGGCAAGGTCACCGACGACATACAGTACATGACGGCGGACGAAGAGGACAAGTACGTGATCGCCCAGGCGAACGAGCCCCTGGACGAGGAACGCCGCTTCGTCAACGACCGCGTCACCGTGCGCCGCCGCGAGGAGATCATCGAAGTCGAGGCCTCGCGCGTGGACTACATCGACGTGTCGCCCCGCCAGCTGATCTCCGTCGCCACGGGCATGATACCGTTCCTTGAGAACGACGACGCGAACCGCGCGCTGATGGGCTCGAACATGCAGAGGCAGGCCGTGCCGCTGCTCGTGCCCGAAGCCCCGCTGGTCGGCACCGGCATAGAGTACAAGGCCGCGTGCGACTCGGGCGTTGTGCTGCTGGCCAAGGAGGCCGGCCAGGTCACGCGCGTGACCGCGGACGAGATCGTGATCCGCAACGAGATGGGCGAAAGCAGGACCTACAGGCTGCAGAAATTCACCCGCTCCAACCAGGGCACCTGCATAAACCAGCACCCGCTGGTCACGGAAGGCGAATACGTGCTCGAGCGCCAGCCCATCGCCGACGGCCCCTCGACAGACCACGGCGAGATCTCGCTGGGCCGCAATGCGCTGATCGGCTTCATGACCTGGGAAGGCTACAACTACGAGGACGCCGTACTGCTGTCCGAGCGCCTGGTCAAGGAGGACATGTACACCTCCATACACATCGAGGAGTACGAGTCCGAGGCCCGCGACACGAAGCTGGGGCCGGAGGAGATCACGCGCGACATACCCGGCGTATCCGAGGACGCTCTGAGCGACCTGGACGAGCACGGCATCATACGCATAGGCGCCGAGGTGCGCGCCAACGACATACTGGTGGGCAAGGTCACCCCGAAGGGCGAGACGGAGCTCACCGCCGAAGAGCGCCTGCTGCGCGCGATATTCGGCGACAAGGCGCGCGAGGTGCGCGACACGTCGCTGCGCGTGCCGCACGGCGAGTTCGGCATCATCGTGGACATCAAGATATTCACGCGCGAGAACCGCGACGAGCTGGCGCCCGGCGTCAACCAGATGGTGCGCGTGTACATCGCCCAGAAGAGAAAGATCTCCGTGGGCGACAAGATGGCGGGCCGCCACGGCAACAAGGGCGTCGTGTCCCGCATACTGCCCGAAGAGGACATGCCCTTCCTGGCCGACGGCACGCCGCTGGATATCGTGCTGAACCCGCTGGGCGTGCCTTCCCGTATGAACATCGGTCAGGTGCTGGAGGTGCATCTGGGCCTGGCCGCGAAGGCGCTGGGCTGGCGCGTCGCCACGCCCGTGTTCGACGGCGCGCGCGACGAGGACATCCGCGAGATGCTCGAAATGGCCGCCAAGAAGGAAGACGGCCCGCTCTACGACGAGATCGGCCGCCCGACCATACAGTTCAGCAAGATCGGCCTGAACTCCTCAGGCAAGCTCTGGCTGTACGACGGCCGCACGGGCGACCGCTTCGACAACCCCGTCACCGTGGGCTACATGTACTACCTCAAGCTGCACCACCTGGTCGACGACAAGATCCACGCGCGCTCCACCGGCCCCTACAGCATGGTCACGCAGCAGCCGCTGGGCGGCAAGGCGCAGTTCGGCGGCCAGCGCTTCGGCGAGATGGAGGTCTGGGCGCTGGAGGCGTACGGCGCAAGCCACGTGCTGCAGGAGATACTGACCGTCAAATCGGACGACACCATAGGCCGCGTCAAGACGTACGAGGCCATCGTCAAGGGCAACAACATCCCCGAGCCCGGCATACCGGAGAGCTTCAAGGTTCTCCTGAAGGAGCTGCAGTCGCTGGCGCTGGATATCCGCGTGCTCGACCGCGAGGGCGAGGAGATCGAGATACGCGAGCTCGAGGACGATATCTACGCCAACGAGAGCGAGTTCAAGGATGAGCTCGTGCCCACCGCGCCGGCGCCAGAGACCATCGTCGAGGAGTCCGAAGAGATCGAGGACTTCGACTTCGACGAGCTGGAGCTGGGCGATGACGACCTGAACTTTGACGATGACTTTTAAGCCGTGCCTGACGATATAGAAAGGAGAGAGCTCCTTGTTTGAATTGACGAAACTGGATTCCATCCGCATCGGCCTGGCGTCCCCGGAGCAGATCCGCGCGTGGTCGCACGGCGAGGTCCTCAAGGCGGAGACCATCAACTATCGCACGCTGAAGCCCGAGCGCGACGGCCTGTACTGCGAGCGCATATTCGGGCCCACCAAGGACTGGGAGTGCAACTGCGGCAAGTACAAGCGCGCGCGCTTCAAGAACGTCGTCTGCGACAAGTGCGGCGTCGAGGTCACGAAGGCGAAGGTGCGCCGCGAGCGCATGGGCCACATCGAGCTGGCCGCGCCCGTGTCCCACATCTGGTACTTCAAGGGCATACCCTCCCGCATGGGCACGCTTTTGAACATCAGCCCCCGCAACCTGGAGCAGGTGCTGTACTTCGCCGCCTACATCGTGCTGGATCCCGGCGACACCGAGATCACCAAGCTCTCCAAGTACCAGCTGTTGAGCGAGGGCGAGTACCAGCGCAAGAAGCGCCAGGCGGCCGAGGTCGGCTTCGAATTCAAGGCCGGCATAGGCGCGGAAGCCGTGCGCGAGCTGCTGCTGGAGATCGACCTGGACCAGCTGAGCGAGGAGCTGCAGTCCGAGCTCAAGGAGCTCTCCGCGCGCGAGACCAAGCGCGACAGCGAGGGCCAGAAGCGCCAGCGCCTGATCAAGCGCCTTGAGGTGGTCGAGGCCTTCCGCAAGAGCGGCAACAAGCCCGAGTGGATGGTGCTGGACGTGATACCGGTGATACCGCCGGATCTGAGGCCCATGGTGCAGCTGGACGGCGGCCGCTTTGCGACCTCCGACCTGAACGACCTGTACCGCCGCGTGATCAACCGCAACAACCGTCTCAAGAGGATGCTTGAGATGAAAGCGCCCGACATCATCGTGCGCAACGAAAAGCGCATGCTGCAGGAGGCCGTCGACGCGCTGATCGACAACGGCCGCCGCGGCCGCGCCGTCACCGGCGCGGGCGGACGCCAGCTGAAGAGCCTGAGCGACCTGCTGCGCGGCAAGCAGGGCCGCTTCCGCCAGAACCTGCTGGGCAAGCGCG
>SVGK01000261.1 GCA_015056395.1 Clostridiales bacterium | reverse complement strand
ACGCGCTGGTCAGCAAGCGCGCGCTGAGCCAGCCCGGCGAGTTCCTCTCCGAGGACCGCGTGAAGATCGTGACCGCCAAGGGCGAGTTTTCCAATGTCGCCGTGCTGGGCCCCGAGCGCAGCCATGTGCAGGTCGAGCTCTCCGCGGCGGACTGCAGGACGCTCGGCATAAACGCGCCGCTCAGACTCTCCGGCAACCTAGAGGGCGCGGCCGACGTGCTGCTGATAGGCCCCTGCGGCATGCTCATGGCGAAACAGAGCGCCATCGTCGCCATGGCGCACATACACATGACGGACGCGGATGCCGCAAGGCTGCACGTCTCGAACGGCGACGTGCTCACCGTTGCGCTGGACACCGAGAGGCCCGTCACGCTCAGGGCCATCGCGCGTGTCAAACAGCGCGCGGCGCTGGCCATGCACATAGACTTTGACGAGGCCAACGCCGCGATGGCGGGCCGTGGGACCAACTGCCATATCGTCAGGAGGGAAGCCGCATGCGCGAAGAAGAGCTGACGCGTCTGGTCGAGGCCGTCACCGCACAGGTGCTCGACACGCTAGCACGGAACGGTGCGGCGACAGTCGACAGGCCCGCGCTTCCGCCCGCGCTGGTTTTGGGAGACGCGAAGCGCCTGCCGGAAAAGCTGTTCGCGCATTGCCGTCCGGCGACCCTTGAAGAGCTTGCGCGCGCCGGCTGCATATCCGCATTCGACTGCGTGATCATCGAAAGCCTGACGACAAAGCAGCTTGCAAGCCTTGCGCTCGGGCTGCCCTCGGACGACGCGTGCCGCGCCGTGATGGGTGCGCTGCTCGAAGGCGTGCCCGTGTTCATGGCGGACGACGCGCCCGCACACCGCGCGTTCCAGGGCAGGGGCAGCGCGGCGCTCTATGCGCTGCTGGAAGGCTACGTACGGCAGCTCATGATATTCGGCGTGAAGCCGCTTAGCTGCGCGCTCGACCGCAGCGCACCCACGTCGTTCACGCCGCCCGTGCCGCAGGAACAGCGCGCATCGCGCGCCGTGTTCGAAACGCACGCGCAGCCGAACTATGACCGGCTCGTGACGGAGGCGCATGCCGTGCGCCTCTGCGCCGAAGCGAACGGCGCGATAAGCCTTGCGCCCGGCACGCTGGTCACGCCCGCGGCCAGGGACGTGTTCGCCGCGGCGGGCGTCACGGTCACCATAGAACGTAAGCAGCCGTAACAGCGCGTAAGCACCGGAGGAGACAGAGAATGATCATCTGCAGGGTCATAGGCCATGTGTGGGCCACGAAAAAAGAAGAGAGTCTGGAAGGGCTCAAGCTGATGGTCGTGCGCGAAGAGGGGCGGCCCGCGTCCGAGCCGAACAACCTGGTCGCCGCCGACGTGGTCGGCGCGGGCATAGGCGAGCAGGTGCTCGTCGTGTCCGGCAGCACCGCGCGCAAGGCGCTCGGGCGGGACGACGTGCCGGCCGACATGGCGATCGTGGGCATCATCGACAGCCTGACGATAGACCCCGACGCAAAGTGAGGTGTGTGTTGTGGACATACTGGAGCAAATCGCAAAGGCCGGCGTGGTCGGCATGGGCGGCGCAGGCTTCCCCACCCACCTCAAGCTGCGCGGGACGTTCGAATGCCTCATCGTGAACGGCGCCGAATGCGAGCCGCTTTTGTGGAACGACAAGTACCTGATGCGCACGCGCGCGGAGGACATCGTCCGTGCCGCGCAGCTGCTATCAGATGAGCTGAAGATACCGCGCGCGGTCATCGCGCTGAAGGCGCACTACGTGGATGAGGTCAGGGCGCTGCGCGACGCCATACGATCGGCAAACGCCCGGGTAGAGCTGTTCGAGATGGACAGCTTCTATCCCGCCGGGGACGAGCAGACGCTCGTCTATGAGGTGACGGGGCGCGTCGTGCCGCCGGCGGGGCTGCCTTCGCAGGTCGGCTGCGTGGTGGACAACGTTGCCACGCTCTGCGCCGTCATGGACGCCATGAGGGGCGTGCCGCTCACGCGCAGGCTCCTAACGGTGACCGGCGAGGTCGTCCATCCCGTCATCGTGGACGCGCCCGTAGGCACGAGCTTCGAGGAATGCATCTCGCTGGCGGGCGGGCTCAAGCGCAGGGATGTGTTCCTGATTTCCGGAGGCCCCATGATGGGGCGCACTGTGCCGCTCGATCAAGCCGGGAACACCTATGTCACGAAGACCACGTCCGGCATCATCGCGCTGCCCGCAGGCAGCGGTTTGGAGGCGCGGCGCAGCATCGAGCCAAAGCGCATGCTCGCGCGTGCGCGCAGCGCCTGCATACAGTGCAGCTATTGCACACAGCTCTGTCCGCGCCATCTGCTGGGCCACCCGCTCGAACCGCACAGGATCATGCGGCGCATGGCCGCGGGCGCAAGCCTCCAGGATGCGCCGGACGACGCGGTGCTGCGCACGGCGCAGCTCTGCTGCGAATGCGGCGTCTGCGAGGAATACGCGTGCCCCATGGGCCTCAACCCGCGCAAGATCAACGGGCTTCTCAAGCAGGCGCTGGCCCAGTCAGGCATGCGCTACAAATCCGAAGGCGCTCCTTGCGAGCCAAGTCCTTACAGGGACGTGCGCAAGGCCCCTTCCGAGCGCGTGGCCATGCGCGCCGGGCTGTGGGATTACGCCGATATCGAGATCACGGACATGGTGCGGGCGGAGCCCGCGCGCACGGTCGTGCCGCTGCGTATGCATATCGGAAGGCCCGCCGTGCCCGTGGTCGCCGTGGGCGACCTGGTGCGGGAAGGCGGCATGATCGCAGCCGCCGCGGAGGGCGGCCCCAGCGCATGCATCTGCGCGGGCCTGTCCGGCCGCGTCACTGCGGTCGGAGAGAACATCGTCATCGAAAGGGAGCGGATGTGACATGGTGCCGGAGACAATAGGCTTTCTGGAATTCAACAGCATCGCCAAGGGAATCGAGGCCGCCGATATCGTGCTCAAGACGGCGGACGTGCGCCTGCTGTTCGCAAAGCCCGGCTGTCCGGGCAAATACTACCTGCTGTTCACCGGCGAGGTGGCGGCCGTGAAGGCATCCCTCGACGCGGGCACAAGCACGGGCAGGGAACACGTCGTGGACAGCTGCGTGATACCGAGGGTGCATCCGCAGGTCATCGCCGCGATCAACCTGGCAGAGCCTCTGCCGCAGACCGGCGCGGTCGGCGTGATGGAGTATTATTCGGTCACCGCATCGGTCTATGGCGCGGATGCCGCGGTCAAGGCGGCGGACGTGCATCTGATGGACGTGCGGCTGGGCACGGGCATAGGCGGAAAGTCCTACGTGATACTCACGGGCGAGGTCGCGGCCGTGCGCGAGGCCGTGTCCGCCGGCATGCACACGCCGAATGCCGAAGGCATGGCGGTGTCGTCCGTGGTGATACCCAGCCCGCATCCGGACCTGCTGCCAAGCCTGGTCTGACATAAGGAGGACTGACCCTTGGAAGGTAAACAGAGGATCATACAGGAGTTCGTGCCAGGCAAGCAGGTGACGCTTGCGCACCTGATCGCCAACCCCGACGCGGCGCTGTATAAAAAGCTCGGCGTGATCGGCGAGGTCAGGGGCGCGCTGGGCATCATGACCATCACGCCAAGCGAAGGCGCGATCATAGGCGCGGACATCGCCACCAAGGCCGCCGAGGTCGAGGTGATATTCGTCGACCGCTTCAACGGCTCGCTGGTGTTCAGCGGAGATGTGGCCAGCACGGAGGCCGCACTCAAAGACGTGCTGGATGTGCTGGTCAACGTGCTGGGGTTCTCCCCCACCGTCATCACACGCTCATGAAGCGCATCATGCTGGTGGGCACCATCGGGTGCGGCAAGACCACGCTCTGCCAGGCCATCAACGGCATGGCCATACGCTACAAAAAGACGCAGGCGCTCGAAGTGGTCAACCAGACCATAGACACGCCGGGCGAATACTTTGAGCACCGCTCGTTCCTGCGGAGCCTCATGGTGACCTCGGTCGAGACGGACCTCGTGCTGTTTTTGCAGGACGCGTCGATGCCGCGATACATGTATTCACCGGGCATGGCCACCGCATTCCCCGTGCCGGTGGCCGGCGATATCGGTCTTCGTGACCACGCCGGCCACCGGCACGGGGAATGCGGTGGCCAT
>SVGK01000260.1 GCA_015056395.1 Clostridiales bacterium | reverse complement strand
TACTTAGGCGCGCTGCTGGGCGAAGCGTATGACGAGAGGATGCTCAGGATACTGTCAGACCAGCGGCTGAACGGCAAGCTGCCCTTCTTCCTACACGCCATGGACATAGACGTGGCGCACAAGACGGGCGAGGACGAGGGCATCACGCACGACTGCGGCCTCGTATACGCGAAGGAACCCTTCGTCATATGCATGCTTTCGAACAAAGTGGACGTGCCCGCGTTCGAACGCCTGATACAGGATGCGGCGCTCGAGCTTTCACAGGGCCATTGGGACTGAGACAGGGAGATACGGGAGAAATAACATCATGCGCATCGTCGTAAAGGTAGGCACATCGACACTGGCCCATCCGACGGGGCTTTTGAACATCAGGCGCGTGGAAGCGCTTTGCAAGGTATTGAGCGACATCAAGAACGCCGGGCACGAGGTCATACTCGTGTCGTCCGGCGCGATAGGCATGGGCGTGGGCAAGCTCTCGCTCAAGGAGCGCCCCACGGACGTGCCGACCAAGCAGGCGGCGGCCGCCGTGGGGCAGTGCGAGCTGATGTACACCTATGACAAGCTGTTCACGGAGCACAACCACACCGTGGCGCAGGTGCTGCTGACGGGAAGCGACGTGGAGGACGACACGCGCCGCGCGCACTTCCACAACACGATGACCAGGCTTTTGGAGCTTGGCGCGCTGCCCGTCGTCAACGAGAACGACACCGTGGGCACGGACGAGATCGTGATCGGCGACAACGACACGCTGAGCGCCATCGTCGCCGTGACCGTGCACGCGGACCTGCTCGTGCTGCTGACGGACATAGACGGCCTGTACACCGCCGATCCGCGCGTGGACGCGGAGGCCCGGCTCATACCCGTGGTCGAGACGCTGACGGCCGAGATCGACGCGCTGGCGGGCGGCAGGGGCTCCGCGCTCAGCACGGGCGGCATGGTGACCAAGCTGCGCGCGGCGCACATCACCACGGAGGCGGGCATCGACATGGTCATCGCCAACGGCGCGGCGCCGCAGCATTTGTATCAGATCATGGACGGAGAACGCGTTGGGACGCTTTTCCTGGGGAGGAAGAGAACATGACGACAAGAGAGATACTGCTGGGCGCGCGCGAAGCGTGGCCGAAACTCAGCATGAGCACCGCCGCGGCGCGCTCGGACGCGCTTTTGCGCATGGCGGACAAGCTGATCGCGGATGCGGACACGATACTGTCCGCCAACGCGTCCGACATGGAGGCGGCGAAGGGGAAGATCTCCGACGTGATGCTGGACAGGCTCAGCCTGACGGAAGAAGGCCGCATACGGGCCATGGCGGAGGGCATAAGGCAGGTGGCAGCGCTGGACGACCCGGTGGGCCGCGCCATATCGCACGTCGAGAGGCCCAACGGCCTCGTGATCGAGCGCGTGCGCCAGCCCATGGGCGTGATCGCCATCATCTATGAAAGCCGCCCCAACGTCACCGCGGACGCCGCCGCGCTGTGCATCAAGAGCGGCAACGCCTGCGTGCTTCGAAGCGGCAAGGAGGCGTTCCGCTCCGCCAACGCCATCGTGGAGGCCATGCGCGAGGGCCTGGCCGAGGCCGGACTGCCCGGCGCGCTGATCGGCCTCGTGCAGGACACCAGCCGCGAAAGCGCGAAGGAGCTCATGACCGCGGTCGGGCTCGTGGACCTGCTGATACCGCGCGGGGGCGCCGGACTGATACGCGCGTGCGTGGAACAGGCGCGCGTGCCCTGCATACAGACGGGCACGGGCATATGCCACGTGTACGTGGACCGGTCCGCGGACCAGGACATGGCGCTTTCCATCATCGAGAACGCGAAGACCAGCCGCCCTTCCGTGTGCAACGCGGAGGAGGTCTGCCTGGTGCACGAGGCCATCGCGCGGGAGTTCCTGCCGCGGCTTCGGAAGGTGCTGGTGGACGACCGCATCGCCGCGGGCCAGCCGCCCGTGGAGCTGAGGCTGGACGGCCGCGCGCAGGCGGTCATCGAGGGCACGCCCGCGGGGGACGGGGACTTCGACACGGAATTCCTGGACTACATACTGGCCGTGGCGGTGGTCGACGGCGTGGATCAGGCGATAGAGCACATCGCGCGGCACTCCACGGGGCACAGCGAGGCCATCGTGGCCGAGGATGAGGCGGCAAAAGTAAAATTCGCCGCGCGTGTGGACAGCGCGGCGGTGTACCTGAACGCCTCGACCCGCTTCACGGACGGCGGCGAATTCGGCCTGGGCTGTGAGATGGGCATATCCACGCAGAAGCTGCACGCGCGCGGTCCCATGGGGCTCGAAGAGCTGACGACCTATAAGTACGTCGTGCGCGGCGCGGGCCAGGTCAGGAAGTAAGGGACGTACACGCTCACATGGATGCGAGCTTACCTTCGGGCGGCACGGGGATCGCGCCCTTCAGCGCGGGGATCAGCTTCGCCTGCTGCCTCTTCGTGTAGTAGGCGGCGTTCATGTGGTAGCGCCTGCCGTCCTTCATCATGAAGGCGATCTCATGCACGGCCAGCAGCGGCGCCTTTTCGTCCGCGCGGGACTTGTCGAGCCTGCTCACGCCGAGATCCTCGGCAAAGCCCCAGCGCACCACGTCCGCGGTCGGGAACGTCTTGTCGACCATGTGCAGGTCGAGCTCGCCCTGCCTGTAGATGAAGGGCGCGCGGCGTCCGTCCCCGGACGGGTTGACATAGGCGGGGAACACGATGTGCAGCTCGTCAGGCCCTATGACGGTCTTCGTGCGCGCGTACATCCAGCAGTAGAACAGCGCAAGCACCGCGATGAGATAGATGAACAGGCTGAACGAGCCGAACGAGCGTATGCCCTTTCCCGTCATCTGGCAGTAGGCGGTGTAGCAGGAATCGGCCACGGTGACCGCCGTGAGCGCGTAGATCACGATGAAGCCCGCGGAGAGTGGTCTGTATGTCTTCATGCCGGGAACCTCCGAAACGTATCGAATCAGGACTATTATAATCGCACGAGGCTTTATTTGCAAGGAGAAAAACGATGAAGGGAACGATGATCGTTGCGGGGCACCTTTGCCTGGACATCACGCCGGTGATACCGCGGCATGCGACCTATGAAAGCGTGGCACAGCTGCTCGTGCCGGGCACGCTCATACACACCACGGGCGCGCAGGTGCACACGGGCGGCTGCGTGGGCAACACGGGCATGGCGCTCAAGAAGCTGGGCGCGCGCGTGAGGCTGCTGGGCAAGACGGGCAGCGACGCCTTCGGCGCGCTGCTCAGGGAACGGCTGGGCGACGCGGGCGGCGACGTGATCGTGAGCGACGTCGATACGACCAGCTACACGGTCGTGCTGGCGATACCGGGCCTTGACAGGATGTTCCTGCACGACCCCGGCGCGAACGACACGTTCCGCGCGGACGACATACTGGACGACGCGTTGAGCGGCGCGGCGCTCATACACTTCGGATACCCGCCGCTCATGCGTTCGATGATGGAGAACGGCGGCGCGGAGCTTATCAAGCTCTTCGGCCGTGCGCACGCCATGGGCGCCGCGACCAGCCTGGACCTGGCCTCGGTCGACCCGAACGCGCCGGAGAGCCGGCTGGACTGGGAGGGCTATCTCAGCCGCGTGCTGCCCCACACGGACATATTCACGCCCAGCTTCGAGGAGATCTGCTTCATGCTGGACAGGCCCAGGTACGACAGGTTATCCCGACAGGGCGGCAGCATGTCGGGCAAGCTCGACTGGGAGGACGACGTCATACCGCTCGGCAGGAAGCTTTTGTCGATGGGCGCGGGCATCGTGCTGCTCAAGTGCGGCACGAAGGGCATGCTGCTGATGACCGCGGACAGGCAGCACATCGAAGGCCTGCCGGCGGCGCTCGAACTGGACGCGGAGAGCTGGGCGGGCATCACGCACTGCCAGCCGTGCTACCCTGCCGAGATCGTGCGCTCGGAGACGGGCGCGGGCGACGTGAGCATCGCCGCGTTCCTGCTTGCGATGGGCCGGGGCTACAGGCCCCAAGCGTGTGCCGCGCTCGCGGCCATGGAGGGCGCGTGCTCCGTGACGGCCTACGATGCGCTGAGCGGCCTCAAGAGTTTTGAAGAACTAACAGGGAAGATTCAGCAAGGATGGAAGAAGACCTGACGCC
>SVGK01000030.1 GCA_015056395.1 Clostridiales bacterium | reverse complement strand
TGATGTCCTGCATGTAGTGGGCATCTGCATCATCGTGAGCCCGTTCTCCAGCACGCCCAGTATCGCCGCGCCCACCAGCGTGCCCGGCACATTGGGCACGCCCCTGCGGGATACGGTACAGCCTATGTACACCGCCGCGTAGGACTTGAGGAAATAGGCGTCGCCCGCCGTGGTGTTCGCGCTGCCCACGCGCGAGGCCAGCAGCATGCCCGTCACGCACGCCATGCCCGCGCACAGCGCGAACGCCAGCGTCTTGAACAGCCCCACACGCAGCCCGGCGATCTGTGCCGCCTCCTGGTTGCCGCCTATGGCGTACATGCGCCGCCCCGGCACCGTCTCGTTCATCAGGAACGTGAACAGCAGCACGAACGCGACCATGATGAGGGACAAGAGCGGCACGTCGCCCACCTTGAAGTTGCCCAGCCAGCTGAACGCCTGTGGTATGTTCTGGAACACCGTCGCGCCGCCCGTCAGGCGGAATATGATGCCCGAGACGATGGTGGACATGCCCAGCGACGTGATGAACGAGAGCACGCGGAACCGCGCCACGATGAGCCCGTTCACGACGCCCAGCGCCATGCATATCAGAAGCGGCAGCGTGAAGCACGCCCACATGGGCAGGCCCTGCACGGCCAGCATCGCCGATATCACGCCGCCCAGGCTCGCCATGGCGCCTATGGACAGGTCGAATTCGTTCACGCTCATGACCAGCGTCGCGCCCGTGGCGATCAGCGTCAGCGGCGCGATCTGCCGCGTGACGTAGAGAAAGTTCCTGACTGTGAAGAAGGCCTTCGGCCGAAGCGCGGAGAACACCGCGGCGATCAGGAAAAGCGCGATCAGCGTGCCGTAGTTCTGGAGTATCCGTCGGATCGTCTTCATATGAGGTTCCTTTCAGGGCAGACTGTAACTAAAACTCTTCGTAGCACTTCGACAGCACCTGCTGGCCTGTGAGGCCCGCGTTGTCCAGGCACTCCCGCGTGCGCCCGCGCGCCATCACCAGTATGCGGTCCGCCGTGTCCAAAAGCTCCTTCAGGTCCGAGCTCACGAACACCACGGCCGCGCCCCGTTCCGCCTGTGCGCGCAGCAGCGCGTGGATCTGGTGGCGCGTGCGCACGTCCACCGCCTGCGTCGGCTCGTCGCATAGGAACACGGTGGGCGCCTTCATGAGCGTCCTTGCGAACACGACCTTCTGCTGATTGCCGCCGGAGAGCTCGCTCACGGGCTGCTCCGGGTCGGCGTACTTCACGTCGAGGCGTTCGTTCATCTGGTCTACGGCCTCGTCATGCCTGCGCTTTGAGACCACGCCGGCCCGCGCGAAGTCCTCGAGGCCGCTGAGCGACACGTTCTCGCGCACCGAGAGCGCGCTCACCAGCGCGTGCCCGCGCCGGTCCTCCGGTATCAGCGCCATGCCGCGCGCGAGGCTCCTGCGCGGCGACGGCGCGGCGTACCCCTCGCCCCGAAGCGTCATGCGGCCTTCCGCCATGGGGCGCAGCCCGTATATGCATTCGAGCAGCTCCGTGCGCCCGCTGCCGCCCAGTCCGAACACGCCCAGTATCTCGCCGGCGCGCGCCGTGAACGATGCGTTCTTCACAACGCCGTCCGCGCTCTGCACGCCCCGGACCTCAAGCAGCGCCTCGCCTGCGCCTGCTGCGCGCTGCACGCGGCCGCCCTGCCAGTTCTCGGTCATCGCGGCGATCAGGTCGCGCTGCGTGAGCGACGAGGTCCGTTCCGTCAGCACGCGCTCGCCGTTCCGCAGCACCGTCACGCGGTCCGTGAGCCTTGATATCTCGTCCAGCCTGTGCGAGATGTAGAGCACGGACGTGCCCTTCTCCCTGAGCCCTTCGATCAGCTTGAAGAGCTTTTCGGCCTCCCTGTCGGTGAGCGCCGCCGTCGGCTCATCCAGTATCAAAAGCCTGCAGTCGCGCAGCATGGCGCGCACGATCTCTGTCATGGTGCGCATGGGCGGCGACATATCCGCGGCCGTCATATCGCAGTCCAGTTCTATGTCCAGCTGCTTAGCCTTCTCCATGACCTCCGCGCGCATGCGCTTCCAGTCCACGCGCCCGCGCCTGAGCGGGTATCCCCGCCCCAGCCACGCGTTCTCCACCGCCGTGAAGCCGGGTATCAGCGTGCGCTCCTGGTGTATCACCGATATGCCAGCGGCCATGCTCTCCGCCGGCGTGCGCACGTCGAGCGGCGCGCCTTCCCACAGTATACTGCCCGCGTCCAGGCTGTATACGCCGGTCAGCAGCTTTATGAGCGTCGACTTCCCCGCGCCGTTCTCGCCGACGAGGCCGTGCACCTCGCCCCGTTCGAGCGTGAAGTCGACATTGCGCAGCGCCGGCGTGCCATTGAAGGATTTTTCGATGTTCCGCATCTCAAGCAGCATGGCCAAGCCCCCAAACCGTCCGCGCACGGGGCGGACGCCGTGCCCGCCCCGTGCGCTCTGTCATTCACTGAAAGTCCGCCACGTTCTCGATGGTGATCAGCGTCGCCGGCGCGTACTTCTCGCCCGCCTCGATGCTCTCGCCGTCGAACAGCTTCGTCATCTCCTCGAGCACGATCTCGGTCATGCCCTTGAAGTTCTGCGCGACCGTCGCCTTCAGGTTGCCGCCCTCGGCCACCAGCGCCACGGCCTGCTCGTTCCCGTCCACGCCCGTGACGATGACCTCGTCGCGGCCCGCCTCCTTGAGTGCCTGCGTCGCGCCTATGGCCGGCTCGTCCCACGCGGCCCAGATCGCGGTGACGGAGCCCGGCTCGCTGTTGGCCAGCAGCAGGCTCTCGACCGTGGTCTGCGCGTCGACGATGGGCTGCTCGGCGGGGATGTGCTCCTCGGTGATCAGCGTGATGTCGGGGTACTCCTCGATGATGGCGTCGAACGCCTCGCAGCGCTTCACGACGCCGGGATGCGGCCTGTGCGTCAGCGCGATGACCGTGCCCTTGCCGCCCATCAGTTCGTCGAACAGGTACCTGACGATCAGCTCGCCCATCTGGTAGTTGTCGGACGTGGCGTTCACCTGCATGCCCTCGATGAAGCCGGAGTCACAGCCGAACACCGGTATGCCGGCGTCGAACAGCTCGGCCAACTGGTTGGAGACCAGCGTGGGATCGGCGGAGACCAGCACCACGGCGTCCGCCGTCTGCCCGTTGGCGACGTCCTCTATGCGGGAAGCGAGCTGGGAGAAGTCGTTGTCGGTGTTGATCACGTTCACGGTCGCGCCCGCGGCGGTCAGGCTCTCCTCGAGATAGCCGACCATCTGGTTAGTCGTGACGGAGCCCAGGTAAGGTGTCATCAGCGCGACGGTCTTGCCTTCGACGCCGGCGGCCATCGCGGGAAGCATCGCGAACGCGAGCAGCAGCGCAAGTATCATGGAAACCTTCTTCATGGGGTACATCCTCCTTTTATTGGGGTTATATAAGGGGTTCGGGCGGTCAGGTGCACGACACCGTTCCCGCCTTCATCGCCTTCACGTATTCGCCCACCTTTGCGGGGGCCTCCGCGCCGTATTCCGCCATCAGCCTGACGATGGCGCTTCCCACGATCGCGCCGTCCGTGAGCGCAGCCATATGGCCCGCCTGCTCCGGCGTGGATATGCCGAAGCCCACCGCGCACGGTATCGACGTGTTCGCGCGTACCAGCCGGGCTATATGGCCTATGTCCGTGGTGATCTCGCGCCTCTCGCCCGTCACGCCCAGAGACGAGACGATGTAGAGGAAGCCCTCGGCCTCCTTTGCGATCATGGCGACGCGGTCCTCGCTGGTCGGCGCGACCAGCGACACGAAATCAAGGCCGTACTTCCTGCACGTCGGCGCGAACTCCTCCTTTTCCTCATAGGGCACGTCGGGCAGTATCATTCCGTCCATGCCGACCTCGGCGCACCTTTTGCAGAATCGCTCTATGCCGTAGGAGAAGACGACGTTTGCATAGGTCATGAACACCATGGGCTTCGACACGTCCCCTCGCAGCGCCCGGACCATGTCGAATATCCTGTCCGTGGTCACGCCGCCCCTGAGAGCGCGCTCGTTCGCCGCCTGTATGACGGGCCCCTCCGCGGTCGGGTCGGAAAAGGGTATGCCGAGCTCGATCATATCCGCGCCCGCGTTCGCCATCTCGATCACGGCGCGCCGCGTGGTCTCCAGGTCCGGGTCGCCGCAGGTGATGAACGGGATGAACGCCTTGCCGTTTTCAAAGGCCTTTGCGATGTTACTCATGGATATCCTCCCCCCTGTAGCGCGCGATCGCGGCGCAGTCCTTGTCGCCGCGCCCGGAAAGGTTGACGACGATGATCTTGTCCCTGCCCATGGTCGGCGCGAGCTTCATCGCATACGCGACGGCGTGCGCGGACTCTATGGCGGGTATGATGCCCTCCATGCGGGAGAGATATTCGAACGCGTCCACGGCCTCGTCGTCGGTGACGGCCACGTATTCCGCGCGCCCGATGTCGTGCAGGTAGGCGTGCTCAGGGCCTATGCCGGGATAGTCCAGCCCCGCCGATATGGAATAGACCGGCGCGATCTGGCCGTACTCGTCCTGGCAGAAGTAGCTCTTCATGCCGTGGAATATGCCCAGACGCCCCGTGTTGATGGTGGCCGCGGTCTCGAACGTGTCTATGCCGCGCCCGGCCGCCTCACAGCCGATCAGCCTGACGCCCTCGTCCCCGATGAAGTGGTAGAACGCGCCTATGGCGTTCGAGCCGCCGCCCACGCACGCCAGCACCGCGTCCGGCAGCCTGCCCTCCTTCTCGAGCATCTGCTGCCTGATCTCCTTCGAGATGACGGCCTGGAAGTCGCGCACGATGGTCGGGAACGGGTGCGGGCCCATCACGGAGCCCAGGCAGTAGTGGGTGTCCGCGATGCGGTTGGTCCACTCGCGCATGGCGGCGGACACGGCGTCCTTGAGCGTGCCTGTGCCCGTCGATACCGGTATGACCTCCGCGCCCAGAAGCTTCATGCGGTACACGTTGAGCGCCTGGCGTATCGTGTCCTCCTTGCCCATGTAGACCACGCACTCCATGTCCATGAGCGCCGCGGCCGTCGCCGTCGCCACGCCGTGCTGGCCCGCGCCCGTCTCGGCGATCAGGCGCTTCTTGCCCATGCGCTTTGCGAGCAGCGCCTGGCCCAGCACGTTGTTGATCTTGTGCGCGCCCGTGTGGTTCAGGTCCTCGCGCTTCAGATAGATCTTCGCGCCGCCCAGCGCCTCCGACATGCGGCGCGCATGGTACAGGCGGCTCGGACGTCCCGCATAGTCGTTGAACAGCGCCGTGAGCTCCGCCTGGAACTCCGGGTCCGCCTTATAGTGCTCGTATGCTTCCTCCAGCTCGATGACGGCGTTCATCAGCGTCTCCGGTATATACTGTCCGCCGTGTACGCCGAAGCGTCCCTTTGACTCAGCCATGGCATGAACCTCCCAAATCATTGCAAAAATAAAACGCCCAAGACGGGTAAGATCCCGTCAAGGGCGGTGTTTTGCCGCGGTGCCACCTTGCTTCGCGCAGGGCCTGTCCCCCCACGCGCACTCGTTGTAAGGATACTGTCATATCCCGACCGTATAACGCCGGTCAGCCCGTCGCACGATACTTGCCCTGCGGCTTTCCCGCGCGCCCTCCGCGGCCCATATGCGCCTGCCCGCTTTCGTCCCGGCTTCCAGCGATGCCGCCGGGCTCTCTGTGCGCGCGCTGCAGGTCTTTCCCGCTTCATCAGTTTAACACTGTGATGTGCATTATAGCAGAGTCGCTCTGTTTTGTCAACAGGTAAATCGTATGAGAAAAACAGATTCACCAGTCCGAATCCCAGTCCGTGTCGCTCCAATCCCAGTCGTCGTAATCGTCATCCGAGTCGTCGCTCTCGTGCAGGTCTTCCCACGTGTCGGAACGGGAGAAATCGCTGTAGCCCCAGTCGCTTTCATAGTCGTCGCCCAGATAATAGCCCTCGTAGTCCGCATAGTCGTCATACGGCGTGTCATAGGTACGCGTCCAGTGGCCGTAGCCGTCGTCAAAGTACCAGTCACCGCCGTAGAGGTAATAGAGCGCCGCGTCGTCCCAGGCGTAGTAGCCGTCGTGAGAATGGCTCACATAGTCCTCATAGATCATATAGACGAAGCCCGCCAGCACGGCAATCACCGCCACCGCCGTGACCAACCCCGCGATCAGCGCCTTGATGCTCTTTTCTCCCCGGCTGCGCCTGACGGCCTCCTGCGGCCTGCCGTCCGGCCATTTGTCGCGCTTGTGGCATTCATCCAGGAGCTTTTCATACAGCTCCCTGACCGCGTACGCCTCGTCCGGTCCGCGGTAGCGCTCGGCGCGGCTGGCGTCGGACTTGTTCTTGTACACCACGAACACGTCCGCGTTCCGTCCGTACGCGTCGTGAGGCTCGCGGTATATGCCGAAGGCGCGCGCGCCGCGGTAGTCCTCGTCGATGAAGAAGCGCATCTTCCGAAGCGGCATGCCCTTCCCCTCGCACCACTGCTTCAGCGCCTCGATCGTCTCAGGCACACCGTTCTCGTCAAAGCCCGTCGTCCCGGGCTCGCCGCTTTCACCAAAGGCCGTCTTCGCCCCGGGCTCACCGCTTTCACCAAAGGCCGTCTTCGCCTCGGCCCTGAGCGGGATCCCGCACTGCGGGCAGTATTTGTCGTCCGGCTGTGTCATCGCCCCACACGCGGGGCAGCGGTCGTTTTGCATGTGTGTTCCCTCCGTTCGTCTCATAGGTCCCATTCATTGCGCGCGCCGTGCCGGGCTTCGCGCCCCCGGCCCGCGCCGCGCCTGTGGCAATCGTCACACAGCCGGTAGGGCCAGTTCCACGGCAGCGCCTTGTTGCACCCGGGACAGGTCTTCTGCTTCAGGCGCTGCGTGGAGAGTATGTGTATGATGCCCTGCGAGATCAGGTATTTGCGCCGCCCGATCTCGTCCAGCACCGGCTCCGGCTCCTCAAGGAACAGGCGCGCGTAGTTGTAGTACAGGTCGCAGCACCTGTAGTCCGCCTCCAGGCCGTCCAGCATCTCGACCGTGCACTCGTCCGGGTCCAGGAACTGCGGTATCTCCGAAAGCACGTCTATGTGCCTGTGGGCGCACTCCGCGTGGTACATGGCGCGCCAGCGCATGAGCAGGTCCGGCTCTGTCTCGTCAAAGGGTATGCACAGGAAGCGGTAGAGCAGGCGCTTGTCCGTGTCCTTCGTCTCCATCATGGCGGTCAGCTGCGCCATGCGCACCGTCGAGGCCTTCGAAAAGCACCCCTTGTCCTTCATGATGAGCCACTGGTTAATGATGGCGCTCAACGGCAGCGGCAGCCCCAGCAGCGACTCCGGGAAGCCGATCACGCCCTCCGTGAGCTTGAGAAGGGGCCGATTGAGTGCGCGCGCCACGACGCCCTTGAACCCGAAGGCGTTCACATAGCCTATGTCGTATTGCCCGTAGCGGCCCGCGCGCCCGGCGATCTGCTTGATCTCCGCATCCGTGAGCGGCCGCGTGATGTCCCCGTCGTACTTTTCCGATTCCAGGAAGACCACGCGCTCGATGGGCAGGTTCATGCCCATGGCGATGGCGTCCGTGGACACCACCACGTCCGTGTCGCCCTGCTGGAAGCGCACCGCCTGGTCCCTGCGCACGTCCGGCGGCAGCGCGCCGTAGATCAGCGACACGCGGTAGCCCTTGCGCTTGAGCTCCGCCGCCACGGCGTGCACGCGCGCCTTGGAGAACACGATCAGCGCGTCGCCGCGCCTGACCGACGCCGGAAACTGGAAGCCCTCCTTCTCGACCACCAGCGGCGTCATGCGCTCGTGCCTGACGATGGTCAGCTCGTCGCCGCACTCGCGTATGATGCGCGTGAGAAGCTCCTCCGCGTCCGGCGAGGCGCACGCGTGGATCTCGTCCGCGCACAGGCCCAGTATCGCCGCCGTCCACGCGCCGCCGCGGTCGCGGTCGGAGATCATCTGGCATTCGTCGATCACGGCCACGTCATAGTGCTTTTTCAGGTCCGCCATCTCCACCGTGGAGGACTGCACGCGGCTTCCGGGTATCAATATCTGTTCCTCGCCGGTGATCAGCGAGCACGGCACGTCGTTCAGGTTCAGCATCTCGAACTGCTCCGCCGCCAGCAGCCTGAGCGGCCCCAGGTATATGCCGTTCAGCGCGCCGCGCAGCCGTCCCACGCCCTCGTAGGTCTTGCCGGAGTTGGTGGGGCCCAGGTGGAGTATAAACCGCCGCGTCATCTGCCGGGCCAGCGGATACAGGTCCCGGTAGTGCGCCGGCACGGCGTCCAGCAGCGCGCTGCGCAGCTGCCTCTCGCGCGCGAAGCGGCTGTCCGCCTGCTTCTGCAGGCGCCTGAGCGAGGCGTTCTGCCCGAGCAGGCGGCGTATGCGCCCTTCGGGGAAGCGTCGGCGCACCTCCGCGCACACGGCGTACTTTGCCCTTCGCACCACCGCCTTCACTTCCGCGGCCACCGTCTCGCCGGAGGGCGTACGCACGTTCCCGCACGCCGCGATCTCCGGGAATGCGCGGCTGATCTCCGCGTTGAGCGCGCCCGTCAGCGTCTTCGGCCGGTACGCCTGCTCCACGGTGCCGGGGGACACGCCCTTTTTGAAGGCGTCCTCGAGCAGGTACGGAAGTATCTTCTCGACCTTCGCGTCGCTTGGGATCATGGCCGAGAGGTCCTCCCTCTGGAGAAGCCTTTCGACCCTGCGCTCCGCCTCGTCGGCAAAGCGCTTCGCCTCGCCCTCCAGGTGCTTTGAGGGCTTCTGCGCCTTCAGGCTGTCGAGCGCCGCGTGCGCCTTTTTGACAGTCACCCGGCTGCGGTCGACCGAGCGCAGGAATCCTATGTCCACGCCGTTCCCGCGCCGCGCCTCGCCCATGATCAAAGGCGCCAGCCTCTCGAACTCCGCCTGATGGCGGTCCAGAACCAGCTCGCCCCTTTCAAGGCCCTGCCAGACCTTGTCCGCGCGCTTGAGCTGGTACAGCGCGTTCGAAAACGCCTTGCTCTTCAGGTACTCGTCCTTTTCGTCGGGCTTCATGTTGCGCGTGATCGCGCGGGTCTTGTTCAGGGCGCGCTCATACAGATAGCGCTCCTGCTCGGGCATGACGGCCCGTATGTAGGCCGCCAGCGCTTCGCTCCTGTCCACGCGCGCACCTCCGTTCCCATTTGAATGTTCCATGGGCCTATTGTACCACATATGACGCCATGACGCAAATCCCCGCGCGATAAAGGCAGATCGACTTGTTGTCCGGCCAGGTTTATTCCACGATCCCCTTTACGACAGGGCCCCTTGACGGTGCTATTCTGTCCGGTCTGTGATGTACCTTGAATGCTCCTGTGTGTTTTCCATGGGAAAGCTGACTCCAGCTTCCGGATATCCTCCGCACTTTTTGGTAGACGGGACGCAACGGACGTGCTATACTTGTGTAAAAGCAATGTCGGAAGGAGCGAACCTATGCAGCACGACTTGATGGAAGAACTGAAACGCGACCGCGTGATCGCCATTGTGCGGGAGCAGCCCGCCGAGATGATGTGCGCGCTGGCCGACGCGCTGCTTCAGGGCGGCGTGCGCTTCATGGAGGTCGCGTTCCGCCAGGACGCGCCGGACACGTGGCCCGCCACAGCCCGATGTATAGGCTCGCTGTCCGCGCGCTACGGCGCGCGATTGCGCGTGGGCGCGGGCACGGTGATGCGCTTAGAACAGCTCGAAATGGCGCGGGACGCGGGCGCGGCGTACATCATATCGCCGGACGCCGACCCCGACCTGATACGCGCGACGAAGCGCATGGGGCTTCTCTCGTTCCCGGGCGCGTTCACGGCCACGGAGATCGCCCGCGCATACGCCTGCGGCGCGGACGCGGTGAAGGTGTTCCCGGCCGGGCGGCTGGGGCCGGAGTACATAAGGGACCTGCGCGCGCCGCTCAGGCACATACCCATGATGGCGATAGGCGGCGTGAACGAGAAGAACGCGGGCCGGTTCATCGCCGCGGGCTGCATGGCCGTGGGCGCGGGCGGGAGCCTCGTGCGCGCCGACCTGATACGCGCCGGCGCGTTCGATGCCATCGCCGGGCTGGCCCGGGAATACGTCATGAACTGCTCCGCAGGAAAGGAGACCGCAACATGAAGATCACGGATATGACGCTTTACAAGGTGCCGCCGCGCTGGCTGTTCCTGAAGATCGACACGGACGATGGCATAACCGGATGGGGCGAGCCGGTGATCGAGGGGCGCGCGGACACCGTGCGCGCCGCCGTCGAGGAATTCCGCGCGAACCTGATCGGCCGCGATCCGTCCCGCATAGAGGACCTGTGGCAGGAGATGTACCGCACGGGCTTCTACCGCGGCGGCCCGGAGGTCATGAGCGCCATCGCCGGCATAGATCAGGCGCTCTGGGACATCAAGGGCAAGGCGCTGGGCGCGCCCGTGTACGAGCTGCTGGGCGGCGCGTGCCGCGACAGGCTGAAGGTCTACCGCTGGATCGGCGGGGACAGGCCCTCGGACGTCGCTGCGGCCGCGAAGGAGGCGCTCGCGCAGGGATACGCCGCCGTCAAGATGAACGCGACGGAGGAGATGCACTACATAGACAGCTATGGCAAGATCGACCAGGTCCTGAGCCGCGTGGCCGCCATACGCGACGCGGTGGGCATGCGGCTCGACATCGCGGTGGACTTCCACGGCCGTGTGCACAAGAGCATGGCCAAGGTGCTGGCGCGCGCGCTCGACGAATACAGGCTCATGTTCATCGAAGAGCCGGTGCTGAGTCAGAACAACGAGGCGCTCAGGGAGATCGCGCGCGCCACGACCACGCCCATCGCCACGGGCGAGCGCATGTTCAGCCGCTGGGAGTTCAAAAACCTGCTCGCGGACGGCTATGTGGACATCATACAGCCCGATCTCTCGCACGCGGGCGGCATCAGCGAGTGCAAGAAGATCGCCGCCATGGCGGAGGCGTTCGACGTGGCCGTCGCGCCGCACTGCCCCTTAGGCCCCATCGCGCTGGCCGCGTGCATACAGCTCGACATATGCACGCCCAATGTGTTCATACAGGAGCAGAGCCTGGGTATACACTACAACAAGGGCAGCGAGCTGCTGGACTACCTGAAGGACAAGTCGATCTACCGCTACGACGGAGGCTTCATAGAGGCGAAGACCGGGCCCGGGCTGGGCATAGAGATCGACGAGGCTTACGTAAAGCAGGCCGCGAAGGATGCGCCCACGTGGAAGAACCCCGTATGGCGCAACTTCGACGGCACCATCGCCGAATGGTGAACGGGAGGCTGGCATGGGCGGACACATCATTACGATAGACGGAGGCACCACCAACACCCGCGCATACCTCTTTGACGGCGCGGGGAAACTGCTTGGCGAAGCGAAGCGCACAGTGGGCGTGCGCGACACGGCGCGCGACGGCGATACATGGCGTCTGAAACACGCGGTCAGGGACTGCCTCGAAGCCCTGCTCTCCGACAACGGCCTTTGCTGGGACGACGTATCGGACGTGCTGTGCAGCGGCATGCTCACCTCGAACGTGGGGCTTGTCGAGATACCGCACCTGACCGCGCCCGTGTCGCCCGCCGACCTGGCGCGGGGCGCGAGGCGCGTGGCGGTCAGCGATGTGTGCCCCCTGCCGATCACGTTCATACCTGGGGTGAAGAACGCGTGCGGCGATGTGACGGACCGAAGCTTCGAAGCCATGGACATGATGCGCGGCGAGGAGGTCGAGACGTTCGCACTGCTCGAATGCACGGATACGCGGGGCGACAGGCTGATCGTACTGCCGGGCAGCCACACGAAGTTCGTCAGCGTCGACGCGGAAGGCCGCATCGCGGGCTGCCTGACGACCATCACAGGCGAGCTGCTGGACGCCGTGACGAAGCACACGATACTGGCGGACGCCGTGGCGCGCCGCTTCGTGAGCGAGGCGGAGTACGACATGGGCGCCATGCTGACGGGCTTCGAAGCGGCGCGGCGCGCGGGGCTTGGCCGCGCGTGCTTCTCTGCGCGCATATTGAGCACGTTTTCTGACAAGACCCCCGTCTGGCTCTCGAACTACCTGATGGGCGCGTGCCTCGAGGGAGACGCGGAGGCCGTGCGCGGTTCAAAGGCCATAGGCCATGCGCGAAGCGCGCTGGTCGCGGGACGCGGCGTGATGAGCCTGGCCCTTAGCGACGCGCTCGCACACGCGGGACTTTTTGAAGAAGTGCGCCGCTTCGACCCCGGCGACGCGCCGCTGTCCGGGCGCGGCGCGCTCATGGTGGCGCGACACATAGGACTCGAAGGAGCGTAAATGACATGAAGATGATCGACTTCCCTGAGCTCAGCTTCCCCATACAGGGGCTTGACGACGTGGCTCTTCCCCGCATGGCGCGCGTGAGGCAGCTCTATGCGAGGGACACGGTCCGGGACATACCCGCGCGCCTGCGCGAGGAATTCGCGCGCTGCGCGGACGGCGCGGACATGCGCGGGAAGCGCATCGCCGTGACCGTGGGCAGCCGCGGCATACCGCACAACGCGCTGATCGTGAGGACCATATGCGATGCGCTCAGAGCGCGCGGCGCGTCCCCCTTCATCGTGCCCGCCATGGGCAGCCACGGCGGCGGCACGGTGGAGGGCAATCTCGAGATACTGACGGGCTACGGCATCACCGAGGCAAACGTCGGCGCGCCGATATGCGCAAGCATGGACGTAGTGCAAATAGGCGCGCTGGACGACAGCGCGGACACGCCAGTGTACTGCGACCGCATGGCCGCACAGGCGGACGGCATCGTGCTCTACAACAAGGTCAAGCCGCACACGGACTTCAAGGGCGTTCACGAGAGCGGGCTCCTCAAGATGATGGCCATAGGCCTGGCCAAGCACAAGGGTTGTTCCACGCTGCACAGGCGCGGCTTCGACACGTTCGCCGAAAACATACCGAAGGCGGCAAAGGTCTTTCTTGAGAAGATGCCCGTGCTGTTCGGCGTGGGCGTCGTGCAGAACGCCTATGACGACATCGCGGACATACGCGTGTTTGCAAGGGACGAGATCGTGGAAGGCGACGCCGCGCTGCTCAGGCGCGCGAAGGCCGTCTTCCCGCGCTTTCGCTTCGACGACATCGACGTGCTCGTCATCGACAGGATCGGCAAGGACATCTCCGGCGAGGGCGCGGACCCGAACGTCACGGGACGCGGCTTCATGCCCTATTTCAAGGACGACTTCCACTGCCGCAGGCTTTTCATACGCGGCCTAAGCGAGGGCAGCCACCACAACGCCTGCGGCCTGGGGCTTGCGGACATCACGACGCGCCGCTGTCTCAACGACGTGGACTGGGAGAGCACGTGGGTCAATCTGACCACGAACACGATGATCGACGGCGGCAAGATCCCCATGTACATGAACAGCGACCTGGACGCGCTGCGCGTGGCGCTGCGCACGTGTTCCAGGATCGATTACGCGAAGGCGCGCGTGGTGCGCATACGCGACACGCTTTCGCTGTTCGAATTCGAGGTGTCCGAACCCATGCTCGAAGAGCTTAAAGACACGGAGGGCGTCGAGATACTGTCCAAGCCGTACGCGCTCTCCTTCGACGAGGACGGGTACCTTGCCGACTTTGAATGAATATGGAGGCGCAATGACATGGCAGCAAGGCTGCTGGTCGTCGCGGACGACCTGACGGGCGGGCTCGACACGGGCGTGCAGTTCGCCCGTCAGGGCGCGTCCGTGCGCGTCGTGATCGACACGGCGCGGGACAGCGACTGGACGCGGGCACAGGCGCAGGTGATCGTGGCCGTGACGCATTCTCGGCACATGCCGCCCGGCGAGGCCTATGACGCGGTGTACGCCGCCGTGTCCGCGGGCCGGGACGCGGGCATACGCCACTTTTACAAGAAGACCGATTCCGCGCTGCGCGGGAACATAGGCGCCGAGCTCGCCGCCGCGCTCAGGGCGAGCGGCGCAAAGTCGCTTGCGTTCCTGCCCGCCTACCCCGCCATGCGCCGCGTCACCGCGGGCGGCATACATCTCATCGACGGCGTGCCGGTGGCGCAGTCCGTGTTCGGACGCGACCCCTTCGACCCCGTGCGCGAGTCGGACGTGGCCAGGCTCATCTCGTCACAGACGGACATGCCTGTAAGCACCGGCATGACCGCGGGATGCGGCATACGCGTGCTCGACGCACAGACCGACGACGACCTCATACGCGCGGGACACGCGCTTGACGAAGCCGACGCGCTGACCGTCACGGCGGGCTGCGCGGGCTTTGCCGGGACGCTGCCCCACCTTTTGGGTCTGGAATGCGCGGCGCGTCCCTCGGTCCCCGGCCTCGGCGAGGGTCTGTTGGTCGTGTGCGGCAGCATGAACCCCATCACGCTCGCGCAGCTCAAACACGCTGAACGGTACGGTTTCCGCCGCGCACACGTCGCGCCCGGGCGGCCCGCCGCGCCGCCGACCGACGCGCGGTGGCTTATGCTGGACGCCTGCGGCTTCGACGCCGAGGCGCACGGTCTCGCCATGGGCGAGGCGCGCAGGCGCGTGGCGGAGCGCCTCGCCGCAGTCTACGGCGAACTGAGCGCGGACGGAGGCCGCACCGCGCTGATCACGGGCGGCGACACGCTACGCGCCTGCATGGACCGGATCGGATGCACGCAGCTCGAGCCCTTCGCGGAACTATTCCCCGGCGTCGTGCTTGCGAAGGCCTTCACCGCGCGCGGCGAACGGCTCGTGATCAGCAAGTCCGGCGGCTTCGGAAAAGAGACGCTGCTTCAGGACCTGCGCATGGTCATCGAAGGAAAACAGACAGAGGAATGAGGAGTAAGCCATGGAAAGACCGATCATAGGCATCACGATGGGCGACCCCGCGTCCATAGGCCCGGAGATCACGGTCAAGGCGTTCGCGCGTCCCGAGATCCGCGAGGTCTCAAGGCCGCTCGTGATAGGCGACCTGCGCGTGCTCGAACGCGCGCGCCGCATCGTCGGCCACGAGGACATCGCGCTGAACGCGGTATCGAGCCCGTCGGAGGCCGCGTTCGCGCCCGACTGCATCGACGTGCTGGACATGGCGCTGGTCGACCCCGACCGCCTGCCCGTGGGACAGGTGTCCGCCGAAGCGGGCGAGGCCGCCTTCCGCTACGTCGAGAAGGTGATCGCGCTGGCGCTCTCCGGCGAGGTGGACGGCACGGTCACCAACGCCATCAGCAAGGAGGCCATCAACCTGGCGGGCCACCATTTCTCCGGCCATACGGAGCTGTACGCCGCCTATACGGATACGAAGAGATACACGATGATGCTGGCCCACGGCGACCTGCGCGTGGTGCACGTGTCCACGCACGTTTCGCTGCGCGAGGCGTGCGACCGCGTCAAAAAGGAGCGCGTGCTCGAGGTCATACGCATCGCCTGGCAGGCGTGCCGCGATCTGGGCATAGAAAGCCCGCGCGTGGGCGTGGCCGGCCTCAATCCGCACAGCGGCGAGAACGGCATGTTCGGCCGCGAGGAGATCGATGAGATCATGCCGGCGATACGGGCCGCGCGGGCCGAGGGCATCGACGCCGACGGCCCCGTCCCGCCGGACACGGTGTTCTCGAAGGCCCGGGGCGGCTGGTACGACATCGTCGTGGCCATGTACCATGACCAGGGGCACATACCGCTCAAGCTCCTGGGCTTCGTCTACGACAGGCAGCAGGGGCGCTGGGACGCCGTGGAAGGCGTGAACATAACGCTGGGACTGCCCATCGTGCGCACGTCCGTGGACCACGGCACCGCCTTCGACCAGGCGGGACTGGGCACGGCGAACCCGCTGAGCCTGATCAACGCCGTGGGCTACGCGGCGCGCCTCGCGGCGCGGCGCAAGGCTGCGCCGCGCTGATCGAGCGTGCGCGCCCCATGCTCATGTACGCCGAAGGCCGCCTGCCACTCCATGATGTGGCAGGCGGTCTTCGTGTCTGTGTACGATCGGGGGACGTCGGTCCGGTCACGGCGTGCGTATGACACGGTTGTCTTCATCGCCCGCCAGTCGCTCCAGCTGCGCGTAGATCGGGAACCGTCCGGCAAGCGCTCGATACGGCGTGCGCCTCGCAAGCAGCAGGTACTGCGGCGCGCCCTCGCGCACCGACAGCGCCGTCAGCACGTCCGCATCCGCCATCACGTTCATCAGCTCCAGGCATTTCTCATACCGCTCGCCTTCGACGCCCGCGCTGACGGCCGCGGCGTCCGCGTACACACGGGGCGTGTTTTCCCTGTCGCTGAAGCTTATCGCCTTGATCCGGGTCCTTTCGGCGCGCTCGCGCAGCAGGACCATGCTTTCGCTGAAGCCTATGTATCCCTCGCCTATGCCGGAATCATACGCCAAAGCGACCTGATCGTCTTCATCGTGCTTGTGGGCGTCGACCGCCAGCCGGTCGATGAGCTCAAGGACCTCCTCCGCGCCGCCGTCTTGGGACGGGTTCGCCTCGCCCAAGGCGTCCGCGATCGCCTCAATCTCATACTGCCGCCTGTTCGTGGGATCTTCCGAATTCATCACGAGTAAGTCGGCGGCGTCGGCCAGGTCCGTGATGTGTTCGGCCGCGGCCAGCGCCTCACATCCGGCATCGTAGATCAGGAAGTTCCCGCAGAGAAGAGCCGGTATGCCGTACAGCGCGCCTCCCGCGGTGAAGCCCTCCAACGCGAACGGGAATATGTCCTCGGGGTCACGGACCGCGTCCGGGCTGATCGGCTGTATCCAGCCCTCGCCGACGAGCTGATCCAGCATGATGGCGTCGTACATCACGACGTCTATGCCCTCCGGCCTGCCGTCATGGTAGCAATTCCATTCCGTGCGGACGAGGCGAACGTCCGGCTCGAGCTCGGCCCACCGGCTCTCGATGAGCGCCTGATAGTGCTCCACGTCGGGCAGGTACGGAAACACCGCGTACGTCAGCGCGTCGACGCCCTCCGCGCCGCAGACGGCAGTACACAGCAACGCCGTAAACAGCAGCGCGGCTGATATGGCTCTTTTCAGCATAGGACTCAGCATCCTTTCCGTCCGCTCCTGTGGTCCTCGACGGTGCAGGCGTTCGCCGTGCCGTATTCGATCAGTCCGGCGTCCGCCGGGTCGATGGACACCCGGCCGTCCTCAAATACGAAGGCGGGGATGCCGACATCGCCGATCGCCTTCATGCGGTCGAACACGGGATCGGTGTCCCGAAGCCGTATGAACGCGCTCATGTTGCGTATGTTTTCTCCGATATCGATGTACTCGAACTCGTCCTCCCGTCCGGCGATCTGCGCGTGGACAAAGTCGCAGTACGGGCAGGTGGGCATGCCGTATATCCTGATCATTCCAGCGCCTCCATTCTTCTGTCGTCAAAGCGTGCGGCGGGCTCACTTGGCGTTCGCAAACGCATAGGCCTGCCTGATCCATTCGATCAGTCCGTCGTCGATGTCCTCTGTGCCGCCTAACACGATGTGCACGGTCCATCTGCCGGGGTACGGCTCCGTCGCGGCCGCGACCCTGTCGGACTCAGGCCCATATGCAAGCCCCAGCGTGACCACGAGATACGGGTCGGGAAGCTCCGCCTTCCTTCGCACCCTGGCAAACGACACGCAGCAGAACACGTGCCGGTTCGAAAAGGTGATCTGCGTCTTCTGCACGCGCCTGCGGACATCCGGGAACAGCGCATACAGCTTCTTCTCGAAGCAGGCGTAGAGCGGCAAGGCCCCGGCATGGCCGTCGAAGAACGAAAGCGTGTCCGCGTCCATATCAGCCTCCGTGCCTGCGGCCCTTCCTCCCAGCCGCGGGCAGCTCGCCGTACATCGCCTCGACCAGCGCGCGCAGGAACTGCCTGTCGTCCACGTTGTCGACCAGCAGCATCTCCTTTGCGCCTTCGTACGGAAGCTCCATGTCGGCGTGCGGCATCATCGCTCTGGCGGAGGCCGTGGGCTTCACGAGGAAGCGGTCGTCATAGAGGCCGCCGAACACCCTGCCGCGATAGTAGAGTATGACCTCCCCCATCATCGCGCGCCAGGAGATGTCCTCGAGCTCTGAAAGCTGCTCCAATACGAAATCCCTGTACGCCCTGCCGGTAGCCATGGGTGCGCGCCTCCTCCCCTGTCTTCGTGAAGGCCGACTCAGGTGTGATCGAAAAAAGAAGCGCTGACATCGCAGAGACATCAGCGCTTCTGATTGGTGGGGTTAGTAGGGCTCGAACCTATGACCTTCACGATGTCAACGTGACGCTCTAACCAACTGAGCTATAACCCC
>SVGK01000259.1 GCA_015056395.1 Clostridiales bacterium | reverse complement strand
TCTCGATGCCGCCCGTCGACATCGAGACGCTCAAGAAGGAATTGACCTCGCGCTTGATGCCCTCAAGGCCTATCAGCTCGTTCAATTCCTTCTTGAGCGTCTCGATGTCGACGGGCGGCTCCTCCTGGGTCGGCGCTTCCGCGGCCGCTTTGGGCGCGGGCGAATGCGCGGCGCCCTTGTCGCTCTGTTCGTCCTTGGAAGGCGCCTTTGGCGGCGTGACGGTGGAGGGCGTGCCCCATATATCGTCGCTCAGCCTACGTATGTTGTGGTCGATCAGCGTGCTTATGACGTCCAGTTGTGTGCGAATGATCTCGTCTCGGTTATCAGTGGCCATGTCGGTTTTATTTCCTCCGTATCCATGAAAGTGCAGACCGGGAAGTACCGGTCTGCACGCAGGTCATCATTCTGCCTTGGGTTCCTCTGCCTTCTTGCGCGTGCGCGGCTTCTTGGGCTTTGCCTCGGCCTCGGGCGCTTCGTCCGCCTTCTTGCGCGGCGCGCGCTTTTTCGGCGCGGGCTTTGCTTCGGCGGCCGTCTCCTTCGCTTCCGCAGCGGGCTCCGCCTTCTTGCGCGGCGCACGCTTCTTGGGCGCGGGCTTCTCCGCCTCGGCAGGCGTTTGTTCCGCCTCGGCGGGCGCTTTTTCGGGGTCAACGCCGGCAAGCTTGTCATACAGCGCCTGATACTTGTGCGCGGATTGGTCCCAGCCGTAGAGGCCGTGCATGGCGCGCCTGGCGATCGTGTTGAACAGCTCCCTGTCGTTCGTGTACATCGCCACGGCCTGCTCGATCACATGCAGCATGTCGTGCGCGTTGTAGTTCAGGAACGTGAAGCCGTTGCCCTCGCCGGTGTAGGCGTTGTAGGCCAGCACCGTGTCGCGCAGGCCGCCTGTCTCGCGCGTGATGGGCAGCGTGCCGTACCGAAGCGATATCAGCTGGCTCAGACCGCATGGTTCGAACATGGAGGGCATCAGGAACATGTCGCACGCCGCGTATATGCGGTGGCTCAGCGACGCGTTCATCTCGAAGCGCGCAGCGACCTGGCCTGCATACTTCCACTGCGCCCAGCTGAACAGATCGACATACTTGCTTTCGCCCATGCCCAGCACGACCAGCTGCGCGCCCGTCGACATGATCTCGTTGAGCACGCACTCGACCAGATCCAGGCCCTTCTGCCCGGAGAGGCGCGTGACCATGCCGATCAGGGGCGTGTTCGCGTCGACCGTCAGGCCGAGCTCCTGCTGGAGCGCCAGTTTGTTCTCGACCTTCTTTTCGAACGTGTCGGACGTGTAGTGTACGGGTATGTTGATGTCCTTCTCCGGATCGTAATCCGCCGTGTCGATGCCGTTCAGTATGCCGGAGAGGTGATCCAGGCGCGTGCGGAGCAGGCCGTCAAGGCGCTCGCCGTAGTAGGCGGTCTGTATTTCCTGGGCATAGGTGGGACTCACGGTCGTGATCTCGTCCGCGAATACCAAGCCGCCCTTCATGAACGAACACATGCCGAAGAACTCGAGGTTGTCCGAAGTGTACGCCCAGTCGCCCAACGAGAGCATCTCTTCGATATGGCCTATCGGGAATATGCCCTGGTACTGCAGGTTGTGTATCGTATAGACCGTCTTTATGTTCTTGTAAAGCTCAAGCTGCTTGTACTGCGCGGTCAGCAGCACGGGGATCAGGCCGGTCTGCCAGTCGTTGCAGTGCAGCACGTCCGGTATGAAGTCGATCTTCGAAAGCGCCTCCAGCACCGCGCGGCAGAAGAACGCGAAGCGCTCGCCCTCATCGCCGCCCATGCCGTAGATGTAGTCGCGGCCGAAGTACTGCTCGTTGTCGACGAAGTAGAAGGTCACGCCCTCGTACACGGTCTTCAAAATGCCGACATACTGGTGGCGCCAGCCCAGGTTTACATAGAAGTACAGCACGTGCTCCATCCTGTCGCGCCACTTCTGGTCGATCGCCTTGTACGGCGGCAGTATCACGCGCACATCCGTGCCTTCCTGGAGAAGCTCCTTGGGCAGCGCGCCCACGACATCGGCCAGACCGCCCGTCTTGACGAATGGCACGCATTCCGAGGTAGCAAACAAAACTTTCATATGGTGTTTCCTCCCGCTTACAGCGTGACCCCCTTGCCTATGACGATGGGATACATGCGTTCGCCGATCATGCGGCCGTGCGAGCGTACGGTGACGTCCTTGTCGAGTATCACGTTCTCGAGCTCGACGAATTCTTCGACGTCGGTATCCTGCATGATGATGCAGTTCTTGAGCTTCGCGCCGCGCTTGACCTGCACGCCGCGGAACAGTATGCAGTTTTCGACGGATCCTTCGATCACGCAGCCGTCCGCGACCAGGGAGTTGCGCACCTGCGCGCCCTCGCGGTAGATCGCGGGCACCTCGTCGCGCGTCTTGGTGTAGACGGGACGGTCGACGAACAGTTCCTTGCGCACATCGTAGTTCAGCAGGTCCAGATTGAAGTTGAAATAGCTCTTGATGGTCTCGATGCGGCGGTAGTAGCCGTGCATCTCGTAGCCTGTTATGTTGAGCGCCCTGGACACGATGTACGGATAGAGCACATCGGCCTCGAGGCTCTTCGCGCCGTGCGATATCGCCTGGTCGATGATGTGGATCAGCAGCGTGCGCTTCATCACCAGCACGTCGATGAAGAGGTTGTCGTAGGACGCGGCGTTCGGGTTGACCTCCATGTCGGTGACCGTGCCGTCCTCGGCGACGTTCAGGAAGGCGTGCGTGTGGCTGGAGGAGCTGGAGTAATCCAGATCCGTGGGCGCGACCTTCTTGTACATGAGCGTGATGTCCGCGCCGGACTCGATGTGCTTTTTGATCATCGGCTCGTAGGACGTGTTCATGATGAAGTCTGAGTTGGTGACGATGACGTACTTCTGCTGCGAACGGCGCAGATAGTCGAAGTTGGCGCGCAGCGCGTCGACCACGCCTGTGTACTCGCCGCCGTTCTCACGCGTGAGATAGGGGGGGAGTATGAACAGGCCGTTGTTGCGGGTGTGCAGATCCCACTCCTTGCCGGAACCGATGTGGTCCATCAGCGAATGGTAGTTCTTCTGGGCGATGATGCCCACGTTGCGCACGCTGGAATTGACCAGGTTGGACAGTGTGAAGTCGATGATACGGTAGCGGCCGGCCACGGGGATCGCGGCCACGGCGCGCTGGCTCGTCAGTTCGCGCAGCGTGAGGTCGTCCTTGGAAGTGTAGACGACGGCCATTACATCATTCATTAGTCGCTTCCTCCCTTCTGGCGATCTCATCCATGTCGACCTGCTCGCCGGCCTTGACGACATAGCCTTCCGGCAGCACGGTCTGCTGGCCGATCAGCGCGATGTCGCCCGTCGCTTCGCCGACGGTGCAGTTGCCGCGGATGATGCAGTCCTCGGAGACGATGGCTCTGCGGACCACGGCGCCCGATTCGATCCTTGTGTTGGGCATAATGACGCTGTCTTCGACGATGGCGTTCGATTCGATCTGCACGCCGGCGAACAGCACGGAGCCCTTCACCGTCCCGTGTACCTCGCAGCCTTCGGCGATCAGAGAGCTCTCGACCACCGCGCTGCCGCCGATGAAGTGGGGCGGCATGATGGGGCTGCGCGCGTAGATCTTCCAGCGCTTGTCGTTCAGGTCGAACTCCGGCGGGACCTTCAGAAGGTCCATGTTGGCCTCCCAGAGGCTCTCGATGGTGCCGACGTCCTTCCAGTAGCTTTCGAACGCATAGGCCAGCAGGACCTTTCCGTCGTTCAGCAGGTTGGGTATGATGTTTTTGCCGAAGTCGTTCTTGGACTTGGGATCGGCCTCATCGTTGATGAGGTACTCGCGCAGCACCTTCCAGGTGAAGATGTACACGCCCATGGAGGCCAGGTTGCTCTTGGGCTGCTTGGGCTTCTCTTCGAACTCGATGATGTGGCTGTTCTCGTCCACGTTCATGATGCCGAACGAGGGAGCGACCTCCCACGGCACGGGACGCACGGCGATAGTGGCGTCCGCGCCGCCTTCGATGTGCGCGTTCAGCATCTTGTTGTAGTCCATCTTGTAGATATGGTCGCCGGAAAGTATCAGCACGTAATCCGGATCATACTGCTCGATGAAGTTGATGTTCTGATAGATGGCATTGGCG